>SHAN01000033.1 GCA_004213155.1 Candidatus Pelagibacterales bacterium | reverse complement strand
TTGGCAATTGAAACACCAGCTGGAGTAGTTTTGCATACTGGTGACTGGAAGTGTGATCCTGATCCTTTAATAGGAGATAATATTAATAAAAAAAGATTAAATGAGATAGGTAAAAAAGGTGTTTTGGCGATGATATGTGATTCAACAAATGTGTTAAATCCAGGAAGGGCAGGATCCGAGGCTGATGTACGAACTAGTTTATTAAATATTATGTCAAAATTAAAAAAAAGAATAATTGTTACTTCATTTGCATCTAATGTAGCTCGAATGGAAACTATATTTTATTGTGCAGAAAAAACTGGAAGAAAAATATCATTAGTTGGAAGATCTATGCATAGAATTTTTAAAGCAGCTAAACAATGTGGATATTTAAAAAATGTTATAGATCCAATAGATGCAAGAGATACTAACAATATTTCAAGAGATAAGATCATATATTTATGTACTGGAAGCCAAGGTGAGCCAATGGGTGCAATGATGCGAATAATTAATTATACACATAGAGATGTTTTTATTGAAAAAGGTGATACTGTAATTTTTTCATCAAAAATTATTCCTGGTAATGAAAAAAAATTATATAAATTACAAAATGAATTAGTAAAAAATGAAATAGAAGTTATATCAGAAGATACAGAATTTGTTCATGTATCTGGCCATCCAAACAGAGAAGATCTAAAAGATATGTATGATTGGATTAAACCTAAAGCTGTTATCCCAGTTCATGGTGAGTATAGACATATGATTGAACATATAAATTTTGCAAAAGAACAACAAGTTCCCTATCCTATACAAGTTGAAAATGGAGATATAGTAAGATTATACCCAGGAAACAAACCTGAAGTTTATGATAAGGCACCTTCTGGCAGACTTTATGTAGATGGAAAAGTTAGTGTTGGCGAAGACTCTCAATCTATAAAAGATAGAAAAAATTTATCTGCAAATGGTTATTTAGAAATTACCATTTTAATTAATAAAAAAGGGAATATTCATAATCAACCGATTATATCATTTAGAGGCTTACCAATTAATGAATCTGAGGACTTTTTTTACCAACTCGAAGATGAAATTCAAAATATAACAAGAACATTTGCTATTAGCAATAAAAAGCAAGAACATAACTTAATAGAAGCTCTTCAAATTGGTTGTAGAAAAATTACTAAGGAAAATACAGGAAAAAAACCTTATACGAACATTAATCTTGTAAGATTATAATATAGTTTAATTTGTGATATATTTTTATAATGTTTGATTTTTTAGAACCAAAGCATAAAGTATAAAAAATGTATCTATCAAATTATTTTTTACCAGTTCTTAAAGATAATCCTTCAGAAGCTCAGATAAAATCTCATCAATTAATGTTAAGAGTTGGAATGATTAAGCAATCTTCAGCTGGTATTTATTCTTGGTTACCGATGGGTTTTAAAATAATGAAAAAAATAGAAAATATTGTAAGGCAAGAACAAGATAAAATCGGTGCACAAGAATTACTAATGCCAACAATTCAATCTGCAGAAATTTGGAAAGAAAGTGGTAGATATAATGATTATGGTGAAGAAATGTTAAGAATAAAGGATCGCCAGGGACGTGAAATGCTTTATGGTCCAACCAATGAAGAGCTTGTTACTGAAATTTTTAGATCTAGTATAAAGTCTTATAAGTCTCTTCCACAAATGCTTTATCATATTCAATTAAAATTTAGAGATGAGGTAAGGCCCAGATTTGGTATAATGCGATGTAGAGAGTTTTTAATGAAAGATGCTTACTCATTTGACCTAAGTGATGAAGATGCACTTTTATCTTATAATAAAATGTTTCTAGCTTATCTTAAAACTTTTAATCGATTGGGAATATCTGCAATACCAATGGCAGCTGATACTGGTCCAATTGGTGGCAACTTATCTCATGAATTTGTCATTTTAGCTGAAACTGGGGAAAGTAAAATATATGCTGATAAAAGAATTTTTGATCTTACAACTGAAAAATATTTATTAACAAAAGAATCCTTAAAAAATATGAGATTAGATTATGAAAAGTATTATGCTGTAACAGACGATAAGTATAATGAAAAAGATTTTGAAAAAAATGTAGAAAAGAATAACAGGCTGATAACAAAAGGTATTGAAGTTGGACACATATTTTATTTTGGTGATAAATATTCAAAACCTTTAAAAGGAAGTGTAGCATTACAAGATGGTAAAAAAGTTGATGTTAAAATGGGATCTTATGGAATTGGAGTTTCAAGATTAGTAGGTGCTATTATAGAAGCAAAATTTAAAGACAATATAATGAAATGGCCTTTATCTGTTTCACCTTTCGATATAGCAATTTTACCCATGATAAATAAAAATGATAATACAAATATGATTAAAGCTAAAAAAATTTATGATGAATTAAAAAAAAATAATATTGATGTTATATTAGATGATACAGATGAAAATATATCATCTAAAATAAAAAAATTTAATTTAATTGGAGTACCATATCAAGTTATATTAGGTAAAAAGTCTGAAGGTGATTTGCTTGAATTTCAAGAAACATATAAGGAAACAAAAAATCTTTCATTAAAAGATATAATAAAAATAATTTTAACTGAAAAAAATTTAATTTGATTTCTCAATTAGAAAAAAAAATTGCCTTAAGGTATTTAAATCCTCAACGTAAAGAGGGGTTTTTGAAAATTATTTTAATTTTCTCTTTTTTAGGTATAGCAATAGGTGTATCCGTTTTGATTATTGTGATGTCTGTAATGAATGGTTTTAGAGCAGAATTGACAAATAAAATATTGGGTTTTAACCCACATATAATTATTAAGCCATATGAGAAACCTATAGATTTATCTAAAAAGAAAAAATTAAACTTTAATAATTTATCTGGCGCATATATCTCACTAGATGAACAAGCAATATTAATTGATAAAAATTATACCAAGGGGATTTTAATAAGAGGATATTCAAAAAGTGATATTTCGAATATAGGATTGATAAATAAAGGAATTTTAGAAGGATCACTTAATAATTTTAATAAAAATAGCGTATCTGTAGGTAAAGAGCTCGCTGCAGAGTTAAATCTTAGTGTTGGCGATAAAATTTCTATTATGTCTCCAAAAGGTATATCAACAATAGTAGGAGATATACCAAAACAGTCTAGTTATTCTATATCTTCAATTTATACTAGTGGACTCTCAGACTTTGACGAAGGCGTTATATTTATGCCATTAGAAGATGTTAAATACTTATTTAATCGAAGTGATAAAGATTTATTTTTAGAAATATATTTAAAAAATCCAAATGATTTTTATAACTCTCAATTAGAAATAGAAAAATTATTTTCAAACCATGTTGTTTTTTCTTGGGCAGATTCAAATAAATCTTTTTTTAGCGCATTAAAAGTAGAAAGAAATGTAATGTTTATAATTTTATCATTAATAGTAATTGTTGCGGCCTTTAATATTATTTCTGGATTAACAATTTTAGTAAAAAATAAATCTAAAGATATAGCTATACTAAGATCTTTAGGTGTAACAAAAAGATCAATTAAAAAAATATTTTTCTTAGTAGGTTTTGCCATTGGCACCTTAGCAACATTATTCGGAGCAATTTTAGGCATATTATTTTCTTTATATATTGAAAATATTCAAATTTTTTTATCAGAAGTCTTTAATTTAAAACTTTTTCCTGAAGAAATATATTTTTTAAGTCAAATGCCTTCCCAAATTGATCCTTTTTCAATTTTTATAATTTCAGTTTGTTCTATTATAATAACAATTATTGTATCAATTTATCCTTCTGATAAGGCATCAAAACTAGATCCAATTAAATCAATTAAATATGAATAATATTATTGAAATTAAAAATTTATATAAAAGTTTTTTTTTAAAAAAAAAAATAAATATTTTAAAAAATATTAGTGTTAAAATTAAAAAAGGTGACCTTGTATCTCTATTAGGACCGTCTGGTTCTGGTAAATCAACTTTTTTACACTTATTAGCTATGTTAGATAGACCTACAAAAGGCGATATATTATTTAATAAAAAAAAATATTCAGAAATAATAAACGATGATAATCACAAAGTTAGAGGTGAAAAAATATCAATTATATATCAACAAAATAATTTACTTAGTGATTTTACTGCACTTGAAAATGTTTTTATTCAATTATTTTCATTAGGTGAAGACAAAGACTCAAGTATTAAAAAATCAAAAAAAATTTTAACAGATTTAGGATTAAAGAATAGACTTAATCATTTTCCTTCAGATTTATCAGGTGGAGAACAACAGAGAGTTGCAATAGCTAGAGCCTTTATAACCTCACCTGAACTTATATTGGCAGATGAACCTACTGGTAGCTTAGATACAGCTAATTCTAACGATATTTTTAATTTGTTTTTAAAATTGAAATCGAAAAAAACTACTATTATTTATGCAACTCACAATATGCAACTTGCTAACAGGGCAGACTATAAGTTATCTATAATAGATGGTAATATAAGACGCTCCAATGGAAAAAAATCAGTTTAATCATATAAAGATACATACACACTATTCTATTTGTGAAGGTGCCATAAAAATTTCTGAATTAAAAGATTTATGTAAAGAACGTAAAATTAAAGCAATTGGCTTAAATGATAGTCATAATTTATTTGGTGCATTAGAATTTTCTGAAAATATATCAAAAGTTGGAACACAACCTATTATTGGATCACAAATTAATTTTAAGCATAAAAATACAATTGGACAATTATGTTTGATAGCCAGCAATATAAATGGATATAAAAAAATTGTTGAATTATCTTCAAAATCATATTTAGAAAATGATAATTTAAATGATCCCCATTGTTCTTTAGATGAATTATTCAATATAAATGAAGGTGTGATTGTTCTAACTGGCTCTGTGAAGGGTTTGTTTGGTATTATGTTAGAAAAAGGATTTGATAAAGAAATTAATGATATATGCATTAAACTAAAGAAGCATTTAAAAAATAATTTTTATATTGAAATACAAAGACATGGTGACATAAATGAAAAAAATTTTGAGAATTTTCTTTTAGAAAAATCACATAATTTAAATATTCCAATTATAGCTTCACATGAAGTTTTTTACTTAGACAAGGAAATGTACGAGGCTCACGATGCGTTATTATGCATTGGTCAAAAAACATATTTAAATGAAAAAAATAGATTAAAATATAGCAATCAACATTATTTAAAAAGTTCAGAAGAAATGAACCTTTTGTTTAAAGATCTTCCTGAAGCATTAGAAAATAATTATAATTTACCATTAAGATGTAGTTTTAAACCAAATACTTCTAATCCAATATTACCAAACATTAAATCAGATAATTATGAAGATGTTGATATTGAATTAAAAGAACTAGCTAATAAGGGTTTAAATTCAAAATTTAATGAATTTATATTTAGTAAAGAAATTAATTCAAAAACAGCTAATGATAAAAACAAATTAGAATATCAAAAAAGACTTGATCATGAGTTAAGAATTATTAATTCAATGAGATACTCAGGGTATTTTTTGATTGTTTCTGATTATATTAAGTGGGCTAAAAATAACAATATTCCAGTAGGACCTGGTAGAGGATCTGGTGCAGGATCTTTAGTGGCTTGGTGTTTATCAATTACAGATATAGATCCAATCAAATTTGGATTAATTTTTGAAAGATTTTTAAATCCTGACAGAATATCTATGCCTGATTTTGATATAGATTTTTGTGAAGAAAAACGTGATTTGGTATTTTCTTATTTAAAAAAAAAATATGGAAATAGTGTTGCTCACATTATTACTTTTGGAAAACTTAAAGCAAGAATGGCTATTAGAGATATAGGCAGGGTAATTGGTCTACCATATGGGTATGTAGATAAAATCTCTAAAATGATACCATTTGATCCTTCAAGACCTGTTGGATTATCTGAAAGTATATCAAATGAACCAAGAATTCAAAAATTAATCAAGGAGGATCCAAAAATAAAAAAATTAGTAGACCTATCTTTGAAATTAGAGGGTTTAAATCGAAACGTCGCAACACATGCCGCCGGTGTTGTTATAGCAGAAAAAAACCTTTCTGAAACTGTTCCTCTTTATAAAGACTCATCATCAAATTTACTATTACCTTCGACACAATTTGATATGTATTCAGCAGAAAATGCAGGGTTAATTAAATTTGATTTTTTAGGTTTAAGAACTTTAACAGTAATAAACAATGCAGAAAAATTAATTAATAAAGATAAAAAAATTTTAGATATATCAAAAATTAATTATGAAGATCCAAAAGTTTATGATTTATTAAGTAGTGGTTTTACCGTTGGTTTATTCCAATTAGAGAGTGCCGGTATGAGAGAGGCATTGATACAAATGAAACCAAATAGACTTGAAGACATAATAGCTCTTGTTGCGTTGTATAGACCTGGACCGATGAGCAACATACCAATTTATAATGATTGCAAACATAAAAGAATTGAGCCAGATTATTTACACCCTTTATTAGAGGAAATATTAAAACCTACTTATGGAGTAATAATTTATCAAGAGCAAGTTATGCAAATAGCCCAAACTTTATCTGGATTTACGGCTGGAGAAGCAGATATTTTACGAAGAGCAATGGGAAAAAAAAAGAGAGCTGAACTAGAAAAACAAAAAGCAAGATTTATTGATGGTGCAGTTAAAAATGGAATTAAACAAGAGGTAGCAGCAAGTATTTTTTTAAAAATTGAACCATTTGCCGAATATGGTTTTAACAAAAGCCATGCTGCTGCCTATGCAGTGATTGCTTATCAAACTGCATTTTTAAAAACTTATTATCCAGGTGAATTTTTTGCATCCTCTATGTCTTCTGAATTAAATAATCAAAGTAAATTAAGTGAATTTTATGAGGAGTTAAAGAGATTAAAAATAGATATTATAAGACCATGTATTAATACTTCATATGCAGAATTTAAATCAATTAAAAATAAATTTCTATATGCACTTGGTGCAATTAAAAGCGTTGGATTCCAGGCAGTAAATCAAATTATTAAAGAAAGAGAAAATAATGGAAAATTTGAGTCAATAATGGATTTTGTTAACAGAGTTGATCCAAAAAATATTAATAAATTACAATTAGAAGGTCTTGTAAGGGCTGGTGCTTTTGATAGCCTTAATGAAAATAGAAAAAGCATATACGAATCTATACCAAATATAATTCAATCAGCTAAATCTATATCTGATAATAAAGTAAATAATCAAATTGATTTATTTGCTGATGAAGAAAACAATAAAGAATTTCCTCTTAACAAAACTTCAGATTGGCAATTTGAAGAACGTTTAAAAAAAGAGTTTGAAGCTTTAGGTTTTTTTATTTCTGATCATCCAATAAAAGATTATGAACATATATTTGATTTGTACCAAGTAAATAACTTTAGTGACTTTAATCTATCTTCATTCGACGAAACAAATTTAGCTGCAACTATTTTAAAAGTTCAAGAAAAGAAAACTCAAAAAGGAAACTCATATGCGATAATAAAATTGAGTGATCTTGGGGGAATTTTTGAATTATTTATTTTCTCTGATATCTTAGAACAAAATAGAGAGATTTTGATTGAAGGAAATTCTTTACTTATAACTGTGATTAGAGATAAATCAAATGATGAAAATAGATTTAAAAGGATTAATGTTCGTAAACTAACAAACTTAAATTCACTTTCACTTCAAAACTTAGAAAAATTAACTCTAGAAATTTCAAATACTGATTATTTAGATAAATTATCACAATTAATAAGCAAAAAAGGAGGTACAAAGATCAATATCAAGGTGAATATTGAAAGTAAAAAATTAATATTTGAATTAGAAAATAAACGTAAAATTGATAAAGAAACACTTAAGATTATTAAAAAAGAGCCATATTTAAAAAGAATTAGTTATTAAAAAATAGCTTGTATTTTTTAAAATAAAATTGTAAAAAACCATTTTTAATTAATTACGCACACAATTACTGGTCATAATGACCTCCGGTCCTTAAATGGAAATAATTGTGGTGGAATAACCGGGAAAAAATATGAATATACCAAACCTAACATTACAACAGCTTTTAGAAGCAGGAGTTCATCTTGGTCATAAAACATTAAGATGGAATCCAAAAATGAAAAAATATATTTTTGGAAAAAAAAATTCAATACACATTATTGACCTTACTCAAACAATTGAACTTATAAATGTAGCTTTAAAAAAGGTATATGAAACAGTTAAAGGTGGAGGAAAAATATTATTTGTTTCAACCAAAAAACAAGCAGCAGAATCAATTTCTGAATTAGCAAAAGAAACTTCACAATATTATGTAAATTATAGATGGTTAGGAGGAATGTTAACTAACTGGGGTACAATATCAGGGTCAATCAAAAAATTAGATAAAATCAATTTGAATTTAAGTTCTGAAAATAGAGGATTTACCAAAAAAGAACTTTTAAAAATGAGTTTATTAAGAGATAAGCTAGATAGATCACTTGGTGGAATATCAAAAATGAAAAGGGTTCCAGACTTAATATTTATTATAGATACTAATTATGAATCTCTAGCCATAAAAGAAGCAACAAAATTAAATATACCAATTGTTGCTATTTTGGATACAAATTCTGACCCCACAGGTATTGAATATCCTATTCCTGGTAATGATGATGCTCGTAGAGCAATTAATTTATATTGCGAACTACTTAAGGAAACAGTTTTAAATGCACAAAAAGAAATACCTGATAGTGCAAAATTATCCGATTCTAAACCTATTAAAACTGAGGATAAAATTAAGACTACTCTTAAAAAAGATAAAGAAAAAATAGAAACAAAACCAGAAGAAAAAAAATAATAAAAAGGTCTTTAAATGTCTAATACAAGCACTTTTGATCAAGTAAAGGAATTAAGAAAATTAACAGGAGCAGGTTTTAAAGATTGTAATATTGCCATTAAAGACTCTAATGGAAATATTGAAAAAGCTATTGAAATTTTAAGAGTTAAAGGAATTTCCAAGGCTTCGAAGAAAATGACTAGAGACGCTAAAGAAGGTGTAATAATAATTGAAAATAGCGAAGACTTTAAATCAATATTAGAAGTAAACTGTGAAACAGATTTTGTTGCCAAAAATGATGAATTTATAAGTTTTGTAAAGGAAATAAGTAAGTTAAATAGTATCAATAAATCTAATGTTGATGAATTAAAAAATGCCAAAATGCAAAATGGTTTAACTATAGATGAAAATTTAGTAAATTTTATTTCAAAAATAGGTGAAAAAATTACAATCGGTAGATCAAGATATTTTGATTCTGTAAAAACATCTAATTATAGCTATATACACGGTACAATTAAAGATAACCTAGGCAAATTAGGTGTTATAGTATCATTAGAAGCAAAAAATAAAAGTGAAACTATAAATGAATTTGGAAAAAAATTAGCCATGCATATTGCTGCATCAAATCCTTTATCAATAGATTCAAATTCTATTGATAACGAAATTATAAAAAAAGAAGAGTCACTAATTAGTGAAGAGCTTAAATCAACAGGTAAACCTGATGAAATTATTAAGAAAATTGCTTTAGGAAAAATTAATAAGTTTAAAGAAGAAAGTAGTTTATTAACGCAGCAATGGGTAATGGATCCTAAACAAAAAGTAAGAGATGTTATTAAGGAACTAAATATACCTGATTTAAAAATTAAAGATTTTTACCGAATAAAAATCGGAGAATAAATGTTTGATGATAAAACATATAGTTCAAAAATGGAAAAAACTTATGAAGTTTTTACCAAGGATCTTTCTACATTAAGAACAGGTAGAGCTAACTCAAATATGTTAGATTTGATAAAAGTTGAAGTCTATGGTCAAAAAATGCCGATTAATCAATTAGCAACAATAACAACCCCCGAACCTAGAATGATTAATATTCAAGTATGGGATATTAACAATGTTCCTTTT
>SHAN01000032.1 GCA_004213155.1 Candidatus Pelagibacterales bacterium | reverse complement strand
TCAATCTTAGTAATTAAGTTCTTTTTTTCTTTCAAAGATATTAATTGGCTCATTCCAGTACTTCCAAAAAAAAATACCCCAGATAGTCCATTTTTTATTAAATTTTCAGCGTGTATGATCGTTGACTCTATATCTAAAGAGAAGTCTTCTTTAATTACACTTAAACCAGCTGCATAAACTCCATTAGAAATTGCCATATTTTATTCCGATTTTTTTATATAAAAGTATTATAAAATAAAAAAAAATGAAAGTTTTAGTTATTCAAAATCGTATGGGTATTGGAGATTTAATTATATTTTTGCCCTATATTTTTTCTATTTCTAAAGAATATAATACACCTATAAGTTTATTGGTAAGAGAAAATACAAGAGCAAAAGATTTATTAAAAGATAGTCCATATATTGACGAAATAATTACATTAGATAGAGATGACAAAAATAAAATAGGAAGACATCATGGGGCATCTGGGGTAATTAATTTAATTAAAGATTTAAGAGAAAAAAATTTTACAAAATCTTTTATATTTAATTCATCAGCACGTTATGCTCTGATTTCTAAGCTTGCTGGAATAAAAGATAGATATCAATATCCGCTATTTAAAAAAAAAAATCAGAATATTGTTGAAACTGCAAAAAATTTTATAAAAGAAAGCATAAATAAAGATATCGAAAGTAATCCCTCTCTTGATATTAATAATGATAAAATTTTAGAAATAAAAAAAAAATATGTATTTAGTGAAAATTACTGTCATATACTTTTAGGTATAGGAGGTTCGGGCCCTACAAAAAGAATACCAGTCGAAAAATTTATAAAATTTATGGATTTAATTAGTAAGAAAAAAAATTGTAAGTTTTATTTAGCTGCTGGTAAAAATAATATTGAACAAAAAATTATTAATAAAATTATTGAATCTGATCATAAAAAAAATTGTATCAGTCTTGGTTTAATGAATATTTCAGAAACTTTACCAATAATTAAAAATTGCAATTTGGCAGTATCAAATGATACAAGCTTTAGCCATATTTCAGCTGCACTTGATGTTAAAACTATCGTGTTAATGTCTGATACTCCATTATTGTATGGAAGTTATAGCCCAAAAATGTTTCCTATAATTCCAGAAGGGGAAAAAAACGTAACTCATAATACTTTGGGTAAAGAAAGAATTAATCCAGAAACAATCTATAAAAAAGCTATACAAATTTTAAATTTATAAACTTTTTAAGACAATATCTCTTGCTGCATTAACTACGGATGCTAATTTTGCTGTTTCAGGACTTATATCAGGATGAACTTTTGAAATTATTTTTTTATGAGCTTTTTTAATTTCTATTTCGTTATATTTTTTATTAATATCAAGACCTAAAATGTTATATGCTTCTTTCAGGGACATATTACCTGATGATTTTGAAAAATTATTATCTCCAAATTTAAATCTACCTGTCCTTTTTAACATTCTAAGTAAACTCCAGAGTCTAAATAATTGAATTAAGGTCAGTCCAGCTTTAGATTTAATCAATGGTAATATAAAAAGCATAAATGGTAGAGAAAAGATAAATCGCCCAGCATAAGCCATTAAAATTATTGTAATAACAATTAAAAATATAATTAATATACGAATTGAATTTGAAATTTTCTTACTTGATGTTTTGGCAAACCAAGTAATAAATAAAAAAATACCAATTAAAATTGTTCCAATTAAAAGTAAATTCATATAAAAAGTTTTTCTACATGACTATACCTAAATTACGCAAACAAAGATCTAGCAAAAATTATCACAGTTTAAATATAGAGGATGACTATTCGTGGGTAGATCAGCCAGATATTATTGAAGTTTTACAAAAACCTGAAAAACTTTTACCAGAAGTAAAAAAATTTTTAAATGAAAATAATAAACTAACTGATAAATATTTTAAAGATACCAAAGCTATTCAAAAAAAATTATTTGTAGAAATAAAATCAAAAATAAAATTAGCTGATGAAACTTTAAAATATAAAGATAGACAATATTACTACTGGTCTAAAACTACTAAAACTGGAAATTACAGTAAGAGACTAAGACAAAAAATTGGTTCTGAAAAAGTAGAAATTTATTTTGATGGAGACAAAGAAAAAAAATCGAGTGGATCAAAATATTTTGATGTAGGTTCTATATCAGTTTCCCCTAATGATAAGTTGATGGCATATTCGTTAGACTTAAAGGGTTCAGAATATTATGATATCTTAATTAAAAACCTTAATAAAAATAAAATAATAAATGAAAAAATTCCAAATACCGCTGGAAATATTACTTGGAGTTTAGATAATAAAAGTTTTTTTTATACATCTCTTGATGAATATCATAGAAGTAGAAAAATATATAAACATACTTTAGGTACCTCAATTAAAAAAGATATTTTAGTATTTGAAGAAAAAGATATAACATTTTCAGTAGGTATATCCTTAACTTCAGATGAAAAATATTATGTAATTTCTACTTCAGATTCTCATACGGTAGAAGAATATTTTTTTTTAGCAAACGAAAAAAAAATTAAACCTCAATTATTTAAAAAAAGAGAGAAAGGAATAAGATACTCAATTGATAGTTGGAAAGGAGATTGGTATATTCAAACAAATAAAAATGCACCTGATTATCAAATTTTAAAGTGTAAACATAACAATATTGAAAATACAGATATATTTATTCCGCCAGAAAAAGAAACTATAATTGGTGGATTAGATTTTTTAGATGATTATATTTTAAGAGCTGTAAGTTCTAATGCGATACCAAAGATTTTTGTAAGAAATATTAAAACAAATCATGAGGAAGAAATAATTTTTTCAGATGAACCAGTTGGTTCACCTGGGTTTTCTCTTATTCAAAAAAATACAAATACATCAAAAATTAGAATTTCATGGGATAGTCTTGCAAGTCCTGGAAAAATATTTGAGTATGATATTTTAACTAAAAAAAAAAAACTATTAAAAGAAATAGAAATTCCATCTGGGCATAATCCAGATGATTATATAGTTGAGAGGTTAAGTGCTACCTCTCATGATGGTAGAAAAATTCCAATAACATTAATTAGAAAAAAAAATACAGTTACAAATGGTAAATCAAAATTACTTTTATATGCTTATGGGTGTTATAAACACAACGTTCCAGTGTCTTTTAGTTCATCAAGATTTTGTTTAGTTGATAGAGGTATTATCTTCGCAATTGCTCACGTAAGAGGTGGTGGGGAACTTGGTGAGAAATGGTATGTAGAAGGCAAAATGATGAATAAAAAAAATACTTTTAAAGATTATATTTCTTGTGCAGAACACCTTATTAATAAAAATTATACTTATAGAGGTGGTTTGGCTTTTTATGGTGGAAGTGCAGGTGGCACAACTGGAGGTGCTGTAATTAATTTAGCACCAGATTTATTTTTCGCTGCATTACTTTTGGTTCCTTACGTTGATTGTTTAACAACTGCCTTAAATGATAAACTACCATTAACTCCTGGAGAATTTGAAGTTTTTGGAAATCCTAAAAAATATAAAGAACATTTTGAATATATTCAATCTTATGCACCGTATAATAATTTGCACAAAACTAAATACCCTCCGATGTTTATCACATCATCTATTTTTGATAATCGTGTTTTATATTCTGAATCGGTAAAATATATTGCTAAATTAAGAGATTTAAAAACTGATAACAATTTTCAATTATTAAAATGTAAACTAGAAGCAGCAGGCCACGGGGGTGCATCAGGTCGTGATAACGCTATAAAAGAATTAGCAGAAGAATTTAGTTTTATACTTAAGAATGCTAATATAAAAAATTAAACACCCTTGAATTTTTAAAAATAATTCTTATCTATATTTTGTAAGTTGCCTAATGGGACTTACTTAATTAACCTTGCTAACAAAGGAGGAAACTATGACAAGTAAGGATCTATCTATATTTAACTCACTAAGACCATTTTCAATCGGTTTTGATGACATGTTTGATCAATTCGAAAATATGTTAGGAAATGGAGGGTTAACTATGCAATCAAACTACCCGCCGTATAACATTAGAAAAACTGGAAAAGATAACTATGCAATAGAGGTTGCTTTAGCTGGTTTTAATAAAAAAGATGTTGAAGTAGAGTTTGAGGATAATTTATTAACAGTAAGAACAAAACAAGTTAATAAATCAATAGATAAAAATGAAGATGGTGAAATTATTCACAAGGGAATCTCTCAAAGACAATTTGCAAGATCATTTACAATTGCTGATGATGTAAAAATAAATGGTGCAGAACTAAAAGATGGCCTTTTGACAGTTGCATGTGAAAGAATTGTACCTGAATATAAAAAGAAAAAACTTATTGAAATCAAATAAGTGTTAAACCTTACTTGTGGGGATTTCTCCCCACAAGTTTTAAAAATTATTTACTTTTTTTAGGTAAAGTTGCGTTTAAAATAAATGCCAACAATCCAGCCGGTATCAAACCTGTTGTAAGCAATAATCCTAATTTAATTCCTAAATCTGGTACATGTGCAACAAACTCAGGAAATGCATAAAGACCTATTCCAAAAGATAAAGATAATGATAATATTAAAATGTTTCTTTGGTTCATTTCTGATTTTGAAATTAATTTAATTCCTGCCCCAGCAATTAATCCAAACATAATAATGGCAGCTCCACCAATAACAGAGTCTGGCATTGCAGCTATAATTCCTCCAAGTTTTGGGAATAAACCTAACAATATTAAAATAACACCAGCAACTGTACCCACATGCCTACTGATCACTCCAGTAAAAGCGACCAAACCTGCGTTTTGTGAATAAGAAGTGTTTGGCATTGCATTAAATACTGATGCAAAAGCTGTTCCAACTCCATCAGCCATTATACCACCTGAAAGTTCTTTATTGGTAGCTTCTCTATTTGCTCCACCCATTGTTGTTGCACTAATATCTCCAATAGTTTCAATTGTTGTTACTATAGACATAAATAACATTAATATTACTGCACCCCATACAAAGTCTATTCCGTATTGTAATGGCATTGGAAATGCAAACCAATCAGCAGCAGCAATTTTTTCCCATCTAACTTCACCAAGCATAGCTGCAACTATGAAACCAGCAATTATTCCAATTAGAATAGAGGCTGCAGATGCCATTCCTTTTCCTTTAAGATTGGTTATAAGTGCAACTATTAAAACTGTACCAGCTATTGTTAAATGATGCCAATTTGCAAAAATTTCTGGTTTATTATTCATTAACCATACTCCACCACCAGCATACTTAAATCCAACTTTAAGAAGACTAATTCCAATCATTAGCACAACTATTCCTGTTACTAACGGGGGAAACATATGTCTTATAGGTTTTAACATTTTGCCGATAAAGATTTGAAAAATTCCTCCAATAAATGCAGCTGTGAATATTGCTCCTAATCCAAAAGCTTTGAAAGGTAACATTATTGGTATAAAGGCAAAACTTGTACCTTGTATTATAGGAAGCCTTGAACCTACATCTTTATAACCGACTGTTTGTATTATTGTTGCCACGCCAGCAGCAAACAATGCCATTTGTATTAAAAAAATCTTTTCCCCAGTAGTTACTCCAAAGACACCAGCTACGATTAGTGGGACTGTTATATTCCCAGCAAACATTGCAAATACATGTTGGATGCCCAAAGGTATAGACTGATTAAGAGGAAGTTTTTTATCACTTCCATTTTTACTAGCCATTATTCCCTCCTTAATATTTGATTAAACACTTACTCATAGGAAAGCGTATTAAAAAATTATTCTTAATAATAGCAAAATGTTTTAGAATTGTTCTAAAATTACTTTGAAATATGTTGATTTTATTACTTAATTTTTAAAAACACCCTTTGCTTGTAAAACCAACAACCATTTTTAACTCATTTATTTCAAATTTTCGTTCACAGGATAAACCATATTTTTTATTTTTATAAACTAAAATCTTTGCGCCCTTATTATCTTTTGTTTCCTCATTTGGGCTGCCCATTGAAATTTTTAATTCTGATTCTGGTTGACCAATAAATTTGCTCAATTTTTCATTTTCTTTTTTAACTATTTGATCAGATTTATTTTGTATGGTTTCGCATCCTGAAACAAAAAATATCAAAAATATTATTTTAATTAAAAGTAAATTTTTCATTTTATATATTTAGTTATAACCTATTTAATAATTTAAATATTAACTTTAAAGTTGTATTAAGTAACAAAATTCTTAATAAACGTTGTTTTTTTATAAATAAATAGAGATTTTAACAATCGAATCAAATAGGCTAACCACAACTTAACACGAAGGAGATCAAATGTTAGATAAATACTTTGATTATAAAAAACATAAGACGGATTTTAAAACAGAAGTTATAGCCGGCGTTTCGACGTTCTTAACAATGGCCTATATAATGTTTTTAAATCCAGTAATACTTGCTGATGGAGGTTTTGATTTTGGTGGTGTCTTTACGGCTACTGCTTTGGCTGCCGCATTAGCATGCTTTATAGCAGCGTTCTATGCTAAAACATGGCCAGTGGGTTTGGCGCCAGGAATGGGAATAAATGCATTTATAGCATATGGCGTTTGTTTAGGAATGAATTACACACCAGCTGAAGCACTTGGTGCTGTATTGGTTGCGGGTGTAGTCTTCTTAATAATCTCACTTACACCACTAAGAGCTTGGTTAATAAACTCTATTCCAAAAAGTTTAAAACTTGGAATTGGAGCTGGTATTGGTTTGTTCTTAGCTATAATTGGATTTCAGCTGATGGGACTTACTACAGATAATCCAGTTGTATTAGTTCAACTTGGAGATTTAAATAAACCACTTACCTTGCTTGGTGCTGGTGCTTTTATTTCAATGATTGTAATGGAAAAAATGAAAATTAAAGGTAACATTATTATTGGAATTGTTGCTTTTAGTATTATTGCATGGATTGGCGGTTGGGGCAATTTTAATGGAATTGTTTCTGCACCACCACCAATGACTCATCTATTTACCTTTGACTTAGGTGCTGCTCTAAGTGCTTCTATGGTTACTGTAATTTTTACACTTTTCTTCATAGATTTTTTTGATACTGCTGGAACACTTACAAGTGTTGCTAATGTATCTGGAAAAATTGGAAGTGATGGTAAAATAAAAGACATAGATAAAGCTATGTTGTCAGACAGTGTTTCTACTGTTGCTGGTGCAGTTATGGGTACTTCAACTGTTACAACTTACGTTGAAAGTGCTGCTGGAGTAAAAGCAGGTGGAAGAACAGGAATGACATCCCTTGTAATTGGAATTGGGTTTTTATTATGCTTGTTCTTTAGTCCATTGGCTACATCTCTACCAAAAGAAGTTGATGCAGCTGCATTAATTTATATTGCTACTCTATTTGTTCGTAATATAACAGATATAGAGTGGGAAGATGCTGCTGAAGCGGGTCCTGCTGTACTTGCTATGATTGCAATGCCTTTTACTTATTCTATATCGAATGGTATAGCATTAGCATTTATATCTTATGCAGCTATTAAAATTTTCACAGGAAAATTCAATAGCACAAGTCCTGCAATTTGGGTTATAGCTATATTAAGTTTAGTTAGCTTTGCAGTTGCTTAGTTCAACACAACTCAATTAAAATTTGGGCGATCTTCGGATCGCCCTTTTTATTTCTGATGTTTTTTTATTAAATCTTGAATTGTTATCTCTTCATAGACTTCAAAAGGTTGAACAATCCAAGGATCGTTGGGTAATTTAACAGCACAATAATCTGGATCAAATGTTGATTTCTTTTTTTTCCATAACGTTGCTGTTTTTATATCTTCAATTTTATCTTTTATTGGTTCATATTTTTTTAACCAATCAACACTTTTATTTAATGTAATTCCAGTATCAGATAGATCATCACATAATAATATTCTTCCACCCATATTTTTGGCAATTGAACTCATTTCTCTTGAAAATACTATTTCACCTTGTTCATCTTCAACTCCTTTTCCGCTATAAGACTCAACGGCCAAATAGGCACATTTTAATTTAAATAATCTACTAAGTAGGTCTATCATGGGAGCGCCGCCGCGCATTATTCCTACTAATAAATTAGGCTTATAACCACTTTCATGAATTTGAATTGCTAAACTTTCAACTGTTTTATTATAATTATTCCAATCAACAATTAATTTTTCTGACATATCTTTCTATATTATTAATTTTTAAAAATGAAAAGTAAAACTGCAAGAGTTATAAGAGCAAGTATAGAAAATATTAATATATTCAACCTGTGAATGTTTTTTCCTCTTAAATTAAAGTAATGTCTAGCTATTGCTGAAATTACTGCAACTAAACATAAAATTAACCAATTGTATTTATGATATACAATAAAGCTATAATGTCCTGATAGCATAATAAATAAAACTAAAAAAGTTGAATAATTATTGTGAATAGATCTTTGTTTAGCTGCAAGTGATAGACTCATATCAAATTTCTTATTATTCTTACTGGAATTAATTATATTCATTTGATTAGGAATGATAACTGTAAAGACGTTTCCAAACATATTAGTACCAATTATTAAACCAATACTTAAAAATGCAAATTTTGGACCAAATATTTTTGTCAATCCAAATGATGCTAAAAATAATAAAAGAATAGATACAAATATAAAAAGTATATTATTTTTTATAATCGGGGATTTGCATAAAAAATCATAAACTATCCAAGAAAAAACCAAAGATAAAATAGATATTAAAATTGCATTAATTGGTGTTATTTCCATAACTCTTTTATCGACCATTAATATTCCAGAATTATAATAATAAATTATTATTAATAAAAGTATTCCTGTTATAAATGTTAAATAGCTTTGCCATTTAAAAATTACTAAACTTTTTAAATAATTTACTGGAGGTGATTTTTTTAATCTTGTTAATTTATAAAAATATCCTGAATGCATTAAATAACCTTCTCCATCAGCAATATTACTAGAAATATTTTTATTAAGTTTATTATCTAAGTAATTAAATAAAAAACTATTTCCAACCCAAAGAATTGCAAATAATACATGTCCCCATCTAAGTATTAGTTCTAACCATTTAAGACTATAAGGTAAAATATCCATATTCTAATATTCTATTTTATCTGTTTTTTTACTCCAAATTTTAAATGCTTGCAAAGCTTCATCTCTTAACATTTGTTTAATTGGTATCTTTCTATCTTCAATTTTTTTAGAAAATTCTGAATATATTAATGAGTCATCAAAATTAATTTTTTTAGCATCATCTCTGGTGTTCGCATAAAATATATTATCTATGTGTGACCAGTATATCGCTGACAAACACATAGGACATGGCTCACAGCTTGAATATAAATCACATCCAGTAAGATTGAATGTTTTTAATTTTTTACAAGCCTCTCTAATAGAAACGACCTCTGCATGTGCTGTTGGATCATTTGTTAAAGTAACTTTATTTGAACCCTCTGATATTATTTTATTATTTTTAACAATAACGCATCCAAAAGGACCTCCATCATTATTGGCACTATTGATTGATAGTTCTATAGCCCTAAGCATAAAGTTTTTATTTGAAGTCATTTTTTAATTTTTATTAGGATTATTTCTATTATTTAACTCATTTAAACTCATTAAAATTTTTTCAGGTGTCGCTGGTGCATCTAAAACTGGTATTTTTTTATAATTTCCGACTGAAGAAATTGCATCTTTAATTGCAAAAAATACACTCATAGCTAACATTAGGGGAGGTTCCCCTGTGGTTTTGGCCTTATTAACAACTTTTTCTTTATTTATTCCTTGTTTAAAAATTTCTACATTAAATTTTTTTGGCATATCACTCACAGCAGGAATTTTATAAGTAGAGGGAGAAACGGTCATAATTTTACCTTTAGAATTCCAATTTACCTCTTCCATAGTCAACCATCCTTGTCCCTGAACAAAACCACCTTCAATTTGACCTAACTCTAATGCAGGATTAATAGCTTTTCCAGAATCATGTATAATATCAACGCGTTCAACAATATTTTCACCAGTCAAAACATCAATCATAACCTCTGTTACTGCTGCTCCATAGCAAAAATATAAAAAAGGTCTTCCAGAAAATGTTTTTCTATTAAAATTAATTTTTGGTGTTGAATAAAAACCAGAAGATGAAAGTGAAATTCTATTTAAATATGCGTCTTTAATTATTGATTCAAATTTAAACGATTTATTATTAAATT
>SHAN01000031.1 GCA_004213155.1 Candidatus Pelagibacterales bacterium | reverse complement strand
GTAAATTTTAATTCAAATGATGAATTATACTCTCAGTCTAAGTTAATTGAATTAAGCCAAGGTTGTGATGCAATTTTAACTTCTCTTACTGAAAAAATGGATAAAGAAACAATTAATAAATTACCAGATTCAGTAAAAGTTATTTCAAACTTTGCAGTTGGGTTTGGAAATATTGATTTAGAAGCAGCAAAAAAAAAAGGTATTATAGTTACAAATACACCGGAAGTATTAACTGATGCAACAGCAGAAATTGCAATGTTGTTAATTCTTGGAGCTGCAAGAAGAGCATCAGAAGGTATTGAGTATGCAAAAAATAGTAATTGGAAATGGTCTGCAGATTTTTTAATAGGTAAGCAATTAACAGGAGCAAGGCTTGGAATTTTAGGAATGGGAAGAATTGGAAGAGCAGTTGCAAGGCTTTCAAAACCATTTGGAATGAAAATTCACTACCATAATAGATCAAAACTAAAATCAGAACTTGAAGATGGAGCAATATATCATGATAATATAAAAAGTTTATTTTCTGTTTCTGATATTTTAGCAATTAATTGCCCTGCAACAAAAGAGACAGTTAATATTATTAACAAAAAAACTTTAGAATATTTTCCTAAAGGTGCAATTATTACTAATAGTGCAAGAGGAGATATGATTGATGACGATGCATTGTTAGATGCTTTAGACAAAAGAAAGATTTATGCAGTTGGGTTAGACGTCTATAAAGGTGAACCAAATTTAAATCCAGGTTATTTTAAACATAAAAGTGCTTTCATTTTACCCCATCTTGGAAGTGCTACTAAAGAAACAAGAACTGCAATGGGAGATTTAGCAATAGATAATATTGATGAATTTTTTAAAACAGGCAATTGTAAGAATAAGGTTAACTAAATAATTGCTACTTAGAGTTGTGTCATATTAAAAATGCTGGCTAAATATACTTTATTAAACGAGAAGTGTGTCAAAAAAATTACATTTATTTAAGACTCTTTTTAATTTTTGTGTTTAAATATTTGTAATACATAACAATAGAAGAGTAGTTAAAAAAGAAGGAGATAAAAAATGATTAAAGAAAAAAAATCATTGAAGGTAAAAAAAACACCTTCAAGACGTAAATTCTTTAAAGCAGCAGCCGCAACAGGTGCAGCCGCAGCGACAGCTGTAGCAATGCCTAATGTAGCTTTTGGTGCTCCATTAACTTTAAAGATGCAAGCAGCTTGGCCTTCAGGCGCTAACATCTTTTTTGAAATGGCAGGAGATTACGCAAAAATGGTTAGCGACATGTCTGGTGGAACATTAAAAATTGATCTTCAACCAGTTGGTTCAGTTGTAAAAACTTCTGAAATTGGAGCAGCAGTTAGTGATGGAAACCTAGATATGGGTCACTGGGTGACAGCATATTGGTATGGTAAAAATCCTGCAGCTTCACTTTTTGGAACTGGTCCTTCATACGGAATGTCATCTCAAGAAGTTATGGGATGGATGGAGTATGGTGGAGGAAGAGCATTATATGAACAAGCAGTTTCGTCAGTAGGTTTTGACTATATTGGCTTTTTTCATATGCCTATGCCAGCTCAACCTTTTGGTTGGTTTAAAAAGAACGTAACAAAAGTATCTGATGTTAAAGGTATGAAGTATAGAACAGTTGGTCTAGCGACTAACGTTTTAACTGCTATGGGAATGGTTGTAAGACAATTACCAGGTGGTGAAATTCAACCAGCAATGAAAACTGGTTTGATTGATGCTGCTGAATTTAATAACCCAACATCAGACTCACAGTTTGGAATGCAAGATGTATCTAAACATTATCACTTAGGTAGTTTTCACCAATCTCAAGAAATGTTTGAGATACCAGTGAATAAGAAAAGATATAATAGTCTTTCACCTGCTCATCAAGCTATCTTGAAAAATGCAGCTTATGCCGCTAATTCAGATAACTACTTTAAAGCTTTAGTTAGATATTCAGCTGACTTAGCTAAATTGATGAATGAACATAAGGTTAATGTTTACCAAACATCTGATGCAATTCTAGCTGAACAGTTAAAAGGCTGGGATAAAATAGTTGCTGAGTTTTCTGGTAAAGATCCTTTCTTCAAGAAAATCATCGACTCTCAAAAAGCATACGCTAAGAGAACTATGAAGTATCTGTTGATGAATCAACCGAACTACAAATTAGCTTATGAAAATGAGTTTGGTCCAATTGCAAAAGTTAAAATTTAATTAACTTTAAAATATTTAAATTAAGGGGGTTTAAAAACCCCCTTTTTTTTTACTTAAATTTATTATACTTTCAAGATTATGTTGACATCCTACATTAAATTTGCAGATACACTGAGCACATCCATGGGTAAGGCCTTTTCTTGGTGTATTGTTATTTTAATGGGAGGAACAGTATATGAAGTTGTAATGGCTTATGCATTCAATAAGCCAACTTTATGGAATTTTGATTTTAGCATGCAGATGTACGGAGCGATATTAATGATGTCAGGGGCATACTGTTTAGCAACGGAAGCACATGTAAGAGGTGATGTAATTTATAGATTGTTTACTCAAAGAACTCAGGCATGGATAGATTTAGTACTTTATTTTATTTTCTTTTTTCCAGGAGTAATAGCTTTAGCTTTTTATGGATATGAGTATGCAGCTCAAGCTTGGAAAATAAAAGAAACTAGCTGGAGTAGTCCTGCTCAAATTCAAATTTATATGGTGAAATCCATGATACCAGCTGCTGGTATCATGTTAATTATTCAGGGAATAAGTGAAGTATTTAGATCAATACTTTGTATTAAATCTGGAATATGGCCTGCAAGATTAGTTGTAGCAGAAGAGACAGAAAAAATATTAATGAGAACTTCTCAAGAAGAGGATAAAGAAAATGCTGTTTAGTCTTACCAACCCTGAAGTAGCCATTTTAATGATGGGTGTATTTTTATTTGCAGTATTATTAGGTTTCCCAATAGCATTTACTTTAATGGCAATGGGAATAGGTTTTGGTTATTATGCTTATTACGATCCAGTTTTAATGGATCATCTATTTGATAATAGAATATTTTCTTTGTTTGTTAAAAATACATACACAGTTATGGATAATAACGTTCTTACTGCAGTACCACTTTTTTTATTCATGGGATATTTGGTTGAGAGAGCTGGAATTGTAGCTAAATTATTTTTTGCAATAAGATTGGCAGCACATAGATTGCCTGCATCAATGGCTGTTGCTGCACTAATTACTTGCACTTTATTTTCGACAGCAACAGGAATTATAGGAGCCGTTGTAACTTTGATGGGCCTACTTGCTTGGCCTGCAATGATTAAAGCAGGGTATGACAAAAAATTTGCATCAGGAATAATTTGTGCTGGTGGATGTTTAGGAATTTTAATTCCCCCAAGTATAATGTTAATTGTTTATTCTGTAATTGCACAATTATCACCATTAAGATTATTTGCGGCTGCAATTTTTCCAGGATTAATGTTAGCAGGCTTATATATTGCTTATGCAGTTATTAGAGCTTGGATAAACCCATCAATAGCACCTAGACCACCCGCAGAAGATATACCACCAAGATCAGAAATTTTAAAAGAGGTATTAGTTTCTTTCGTACCTTTATTTGGTTTAATAATGTTAGTACTTGGAACAATATTAGCTGGAATAGCTACACCTGCAGAAGCTGCTGCTGCTGGGGCATTTGGTGCAATACTTCTATCTTGGTTTTATAAAACACTTAAATGGCAAAATTTTAAAGAATCTGTTTTTCTTACTGCAAAAACTACTGCAATGATCATGTGGTTATTTATTGGATCTTGGACTTTTTCATCAGTATTTTCATACTTAGGTGGACATGAAGTGTTTGAACATTTTTTTACATCAATAAATATAACAACTTGGCAATTTTTGATAATAACTCAAATAATAATTTTTCTTCTAGGATGGCCATTAGAGTGGACAGAGATACTAATTATATTTGTTCCTATATTTTTACCATTACTAGAAGTATTTAATGTTAATCCATATTTCTTTGCAATGCTAATAGCTTTAAACTTGCAAACATCTTTCTTAACACCCCCAATGGCTATGTCTGCATATTATTTAAAAGGAGTACAAAAAAATAATGTTGAATTAATGCAAATATTTGCGGGAATTATGCCATTTTTAGGCATCGTTATATTTGCAATGTTTCTTATGTATATGTTTCCAGGTATCGCTTTATGGTTACCAGAAACCTTATTTGCAAATTAAGTAATATAAAATGATAGATATATTTAATCTTACGGCTAATAAGTTGGTTGATAAATTAAAAGAAGGTGAAATTTCTTCAGTAGAAGTTTGTACTCAATATATTGAGAGAATTAAAAAATTTGAAAAAGATGTTAAAGCTTGGGCTTATTTTGATAAAAAAAAACTTTTAGAGAAGGCTCTAGAAGCAGATAACTATAGAAAGTCTGGAAAACCCATGGGTCCATTACACGGTTTGCCTATAGCTGTTAAAGATATAATTGGGACTTTAGATATGCCAACTGAATGTGGAACAGCAATTAGAAAAAAAATGGCAGGTTCACAAGATGCCGAGGTTATTAATTTGTTAAAGATAGCAGGAGCAATCGTTATGGGAAAAACAGAAACAACAGAGCTTGCTTATTTTCATCCTGGAAAAACTTCAAATCCTCATGATTATTCAAGAACACCAGGTGGATCTTCAAGTGGTTCTGCAGCTGCAGTAGCTTCCCATATGGCACCTTTATCTATTGGATCACAAACAAATGGATCCACAATAAGACCAGCTTCATATTGTGGTGTAGTTGGTTATAAACCCTCTTACGGTTTAATTTCTAGAAGTGGTGTTTTAAAACAATCTGATAAACTTGATCATATAGGAATTTTTGGGAAATCTGTAGAGGATGTAGCATTATTAGCGCGTTCATTAATTAAAAAAGATTTGTATGATCATTCAACAATACATTATTCAGCCGATCAAATGTTAGAGGTGTGTAAAAAAGGTCCATTATTTGAACCTAAATTCATTTTTTATAAAACAAATAATTGGAAAAAAATAGATAGAGAATCTCAAAAATCCTTTGAATTTTTAATAAAGACTTTTAAAAAGAATATAGAAGTATTTGATACACCATCATATTTTGAGGAGATACCCAAGTATCATAAAATAATTCATGAAACTGATATGGCTAATAATTTTCAGAATTATTATAAAAAATCTAAAAAAAAACTTTCAAAAGAAATGATAGGTGCAATTGAAAGAGGATTAAAATATACTGCAAAACAATATGCAGAAGCAATTGATTTTATGAAACGTAGTTATGATTCTTATCAAGAAGTATTTGAAGATTATCATGGCGTTTTAAGTCCAGCAACTACAGGGGTGGCTGATAAAGGATTAAAAAGTACGGGTAGTCCAGAATTCTGTACTGTTTGGACATATATGGGTATTCCTTCAATTTCATTACCTTTACTTACAGGTTCAAATAATTTACCATTGGGTGTTCAGTTGGTTGGTGATAAGCTTGATGATTTGAGATTTTTAGGTGTTGCCAATTGGTTGGAAAAAAATTGTAAAAAATATGCTAAATAAAATAACAACATTATTAGGCACAAGTCTAGCTGCTGCTTTTTTAATAGGCCTTGCTACTACTTTAACAAGATCATCAATGATTGGTTTTTTTGATGTTCTTCCAGTTTATATTTTAATGGCTATTGCAATTTTTATGATGGTTTACGAAGCTTTTTTCGATAAAAAATAAATTTAATTTAATAGATGGATCAAAAGCTTAAAGTGTTTTTTTTAAAATTAGCTATCATAATTTTTATATTTTACGCTTTAATTTTAGTAACATTATATCTTTTTCAAAGAAATTTATTATATCATCCTTCTGAAAATAATTATTATGGAGATAAATTAAAAGTATCAGTCAGTAAAGTTAAAATAAAAACAGAAGATAATATTGAATTACTGGCCTGGTATCATAAAAAAAATACTGGAAATTTTAAAACAATTCTTTTTTTACATGGTAACGCTGGTTCATTAGAAAATAGAATTCATAAAATTAATCATTTTAAAGATTTTGATATAAATTTTTTAATTATTGCATGGAGAGGATTTAGTGGAAATAAGGGGAGTCCGACTGAGTTAGGCTTATATGAAGATGCCAAAAGTGCAATTATTTGGTTAAAAAATAAAGGTTTAAAAAATCAAGATATAATTCTTTATGGAGAATCTCTTGGCACTGGTGTTGTTACAGAAATTGCTCAAAATAATAATTTTGCAGGTATTATTTTAGAATCTCCATTTACATCAATGATTGATGCAGCTAAAAATAAATATCCTATTTTTCCAATTAAATATTTACTTAAAGATAAATATGAAAGTGATAAAAAAATTAAAAATATAAATAGTCCAATATTAATTATGCACGGCGAAGTTGATAAAATTGTTCCATTTTGGATGGGAAAAAAAATGTACAATATTGCCAATAAACCTAAATATTCTTATTTTTCAAAATATGACAATCATATGATGGAGTATAATGAAGAATTATTAGAAACAGTTAAAAAATTTATTAGCAGCTTAAATTAAGACATATTTTAAACAAATATTATCATATTTATTTAGTTAAGCTAATTAAGTGATCAAAATAAAAAAAATAATATTATTTATATATATTTTGTTTATTAATATTCCAGCATCATCCGATCCTATGCCATTTAAAAATGATATAGATGAAATTTTTAACATAGGTTATATGATGTCTCATGATAAAAACTTTACATTATTTTTTAAAACAAGAGATAAATCAGTTTTAGCAAGAGGTAAAGATTTTAATTATATCAAAGATTATCCACAAGATTTATATTTTTTTGAAAATAAATCAAAACAAATAAAACCATTAATAACTTATGACTGGTTTCCAAAAAAAATTAAAAGCTATACATTGAAATATAATCTACCTGTTTTTCCTGAAGATTTTGCATATTATTTATTAAATGATAATAGAACATTAATAATGATTAGTGGTGTAAAAGCTATAAATCAAAATTTTAAATATGATTTAGTAACTAATAAACTTGATAAATTTTCATCTAAAAATAATTTAGAATTTTTAATTTCATCTATTGCTAAACAATGTGGATATAAATCAATGAATAATATTTATGAATGTAAATATTATAAACCTTTAATTTCTAAAAATTTAATTAATTAATTATTAACTAAAGCTTTTGCAAAGTCCTTTGCATTAAAAATTTGAAGATCGTCTTCTTTTTCACCTAATCCAAGTGCAATTATTGGTAGTTTAAACTTCTTAGCTAATGCTAATAAAATACCACCTTTTGCGGTACCATCTAATTTAGTCATTATTAAACCAGTAAGTGGAGCAATTTTTTGAAATTCTTCAACTTGATTTATTGCATTTTGGCCGGTCGTTGCATCCAAAACCAATAAGATTTCATGAGGAGATTTAATATCAACTTTTTTAGTTACATTTACTATTTTTTTATATTCTTCCATTAAATTTTTTTTATTTTGTAAACGACCAGCTGTGTCAATCAAGACATGATCAAAATTATTTTGTTTTGCAAAATTAACAGCTTTAAAAGCAACAGAAGCAGGATCAGATCCTATTTCTGATTTAATTAAGTTTACATTTACCTTTGTTGACCATTTTTCTAATTGTTCAATTGCTGCAGCCCTAAAGGTATCTGCTGCTGCAAAAACTATTTTTTTATTATTATTTTTTAAAATTTTACCAAGTTTTCCTATAGTTGTAGTTTTTCCAGCTCCATTTACTCCAGCTATTAAAAAAACTTTTGGATGATTATTATTATTGATTAAAATTTCTTTTTCAAGTGGTAACATTAAGTCTTTAATATATTTTTCTAGGATTTGTTTTACTTGAGTTATACTATCTTGATCAGGAAGTATTTTTGTTTGAGAAATAGTATTTCTAATATCTTTTGCCACTTCTATTCCAACATCACAAATAATTAAAAATTCTTCTATTTCATTTAATGTTTTATCATCAATTTCTTTTTTGATAACTAAATTTTTTATTCCTTCAGATAAAGAAGATGCACTTTTATTTAAACCATTTTTAAATTTTTCAAAAAATCCCATTAAATTTCTATAGTTATCTTTTTAATATTTGAAACTGGACCTTTCATATGAATGCTACCATTTTTATCAATTTCAATTGATAATTTTCCTAAAGAAAATTCTATATCAACTTTTTTTTCTATTAGTTTATTAATATTACCAGCAACAGCTGTTGCGCATGCGGCAGTACCACATGCTTTTGTAAGTCCAGCACCTCTTTCCCAAACTTTAACTTTTATTAAATTTTTATTTATAACTTTAGCTAATGTAACATTACATTTTTCTGGAAATAGAACATGATTTTCAATTTCTGGTCCAATTTTTTTTAAATCAAAATTTTCAATTTCATTTACAAAAAAAATAATATGTGGATTTCCAACATTTATAGCTGTTCCGCCTATATGTTTATTATTATTTTTATCAATAATTTTAATATTAAGATTTTTTGTATTTAAATTTTTGCTTAAAGGAATTTCATCCCAATTAGTTTTTGCAGCACCAATTTCTGTTTCTACAGAGTTATGATCTAAGATCTTTGATTTTAATATACCTCCAGAGGTCCAAAGAGTTATCTCTTTTTTATTATTCTCTTTTGCCAATAAATCAGCCACACATCTAGTTCCATTTCCACAAGCACCAGAAATACTACCGTCAGAATTATAGAATTCTAAACCTGCATCTATTTTTCTATTTTTCTTAATTAAGATAAGTTGATCACAACCAATATAATTTCGATCACATATTTTAATTATTTGTTTTTGGGTTAATTCAATATTCTTTAACCTTTGATCAATTATTATGAAATCATTCCCTAAACCATCCATTTTATATGCACTTAAATTCATATATTTAGATATTTAACTTATTTATTGACTTTTAAAACCTCTAATATAGTTTACTTAAACTTCCGCAAAATCAGCAATTTGCGGTGTCTTTGGAAACAAAGAGATCGACATTAGTCAGCGAGGATTCGCCCACTAATGCCGTTTTTGCTGTGCGAAATTATGTTTGAAAATTTAACAAATAAATTTGAAGAAATTTTTTCTTCTCTAAAAAAAGCTCCATCTTTAAGTGAAAAAGATGTTGATGAAGGTTTAAGAGGAATCAGACAAGCATTACTTGAAGCAGATGTAGCATTACCGGTGGCAAAAAAATTAATTGAAAATATAAGACCGAAGGCAATTGGACAAGAGATAGTTAGATCTACATCTCCTGGTCAGATGATAGTTAAAATAGTTTATGATGAACTTGTTAGTTTTTTAGGAGATAAAGAATCACAATTAAATTTTAATAATATTCCTCCTATTTCAATTATGTTAGTAGGTTTACAGGGTTCTGGAAAAACTACAACAACTGCTAAATTAGCAAAACATATCGAAGTTAATAATAAAAAAAAAATATTAATGGTTAGCTTAGATATCTACAGACCTGCTGCCCAGGAGCAATTAAAAATTTTAGGAGAACAAAATTCTATAATAACACTTCCAATAATAGAAGGTCAGTTACCTATTGATATTTGCAAAAGAGCATTAAATGCAGCCAAACTAAACGGTGCTGATGTAATTTTATATGATACTGCCGGTAGAACACAAATAGATTTACAAATGATGAATGAAATTAAACAAATCCAGTCAACAATAAATCCAACAGAAGTATTACTTGTGGCAGACTCTTTGACCGGTCAAGTTGCAACAGATGTAGCATCTCAATTCAAAAAAACTGTAGATATATCTGGAATTATTTTGACTAGAGCTGATGGTGATGGAAGAGGAGGTGCTGCTGTAAGTATGAAATATGTAACAGAAGTACCAATTAAATTTTTAGGAATTGGAGAAAAAGTTGATAATTTTGAAATTTTTCACCCTGAAAGAATTGCAAATAGAATATTAGGAATGGGAGATATAGTTTCTCTTGTAGAAAAAGCTTCAAAAGATATTGATCAAGAAACTTTAAAAAAAACTGAAGAAAATTTAAAAAAAGGAAAATTTTCTATGCAAGATTATTTGGAACAGTTAAAACAAATGAAGAAAATGGGAGGAATAGAAGGTGTTATGTCCTTTTTACCAGGAGTTTCCAAAATTAAATCTCAAATGGATAAAGCCGGAGTTGATGAAAAAATTATTAACGGATCAAGAAGGAAAAGAATTGCTAATGGCTCTGGAACTGATGTAGCTACTATCAATAAGTTGTTAAAACAATTTAGATTGATGTCTGATATGATGAAAAAAATGTCTAAAGGAGATCTAAAAGGAATGAGTGACAAAGGGATACCCCCAGAGTTATTTAATCAATTAAAATAATAAAAGGAGAAAAAATGTTAAAGTTAAGATTATCAATAGGTGGAGCAAAGAAAAGACCAGTTTATAAAATAGTTGTTGCCGACAGTAGATTTCCTAGAGATGGTAGATTTATAGAAAAATTAGGATTTTATAATCCACTTTTACCAAAAGATAAAAAAGAAAGAATAGGAATAGAAGAAGAGAGAGTTAAACATTGGATTAGTAAAGGAGCCAAACCTACAGTTAGAGTAGCTAGAATATTAGGTGAATTAGGTATAATGCCAATGCCAGCAGCAGGAAATAATCCTCAGAAAGCAATACCTAAAAAAGATAGAAAAAAAGAAGAAACTAAGGAAGCACCTAAAGCAGAAACTAAGGAAGCACCTAAAGCAGAAACTAAGGAAGCACCTAAAGCAGAAACTAAGGAAGCACCT
>SHAN01000030.1 GCA_004213155.1 Candidatus Pelagibacterales bacterium | reverse complement strand
CAATTTCTAATGGAGTTTATGCAGCTGGTTTAAGTGTAATTAAAGATGACTTCTCTTTAGATATAGAGTCAACGATCATACACGCTGAAAATTTAATAAAAAATGGACTATCTGGGGTATTTTTTTTTGGAAGTACTGGAATGAGCCAATTAATATCTTTGAAAGAAAAAAAGAACTTAATTACTAAGATTGAAAAGCATAAAAATAAAAAAAATTTTTTTTTGGGAACAGGAAATAATTCATTAAATGATAATCTAGATATAATAAATCATGGTATTGAAAAAGGTTTTGAAACTTTCTTGCTTATGCCACCTGCTTATTATCCCAAGACTGATGATGGAGTTTATAATTTTTATAAATTGATAATAAAAAAATATCCTCAAATAAAAATAATTTTATATAATTTTGAAAAACTAAGTGGATATTTATTTTCAGAAAAAGCAGTTAAAAGATTAGCAAATGATTTCCCCCAATCAATAATTGGATGTAAAGACTCAAGTTATAATCTCTATGAAAATTTGAAAATTAATAATTTTTTTATGTTTCCAGGCTCAGAAGCTAAGCTTTTAAAGGGACTTGAGCTAGGTTGTTCCGGAGTAATAAGTGCAGTGACAAATGTAACCCACACAATGGCTAAAAAAGTTTTTGATGATTTTAAAAATAATAATCAGCAAACCGTAAATTCAAAATTAATTAAAGTACGAGGAGTGTTTGATAAATACCCTCTCATATCAGCTTTACATAGTTTTTTATCAGTAAAAGAAGAAAAATATAAAATAGTTTTACCACCTCTTACACTTCTTGATATAAAGGAAAAAGAGGAACTATTAATAGCGCTTAAAAAAATAAATTTTTTAGCAGAAACAATGTTGGCTGCATAGATTATGTTAGTTGCACGATTATTTTCAAAAATATATAAAAAAGGAGGAATAGTATTAGTTGATTATACAGGACAAAAATTTATTTGTGGCGATCCAGATAAAGATAAACCTTTAACATTAAAAATATTAAATAAAAAATTAAATTGGAAATTCTTAATAAACCCTGACCTTTCTTTTCCTGAAGCTTATATGAAAGGAGAAATTGTAATTGAAAATGGATCTTTACTAGATTTTCTAAATTTGACATTTGAAAATTTAGGACGTCAAGAAATTAATACATCAGGTTATTTATTTAAAAAAATTTTACATACATGGAGATTTTTTACCAATTATAATTTTCCTGGAAAATCAAAAAAAAATGTACAACATCATTATGATATAGGGGAAGATTTATATGATTTATTTTTAGATAATTCACGACAATATTCATGTGCTTACTGGAAATCTTCAGATGAAACTTTAGAAGATGCACAAAAAAATAAAATTAATCATATTATTAAAAAATTAAACTTATCTCCAGGTCAAACAGTTTTAGATATTGGTAGTGGATGGGGGTCAATGTGTTTTGAAATAGCAAGACAATCAGAATGTGAGGTCACCGGATATACTTTAAGTAAAAATCAATATGAATATTGTGTAAATAAAGCTAAGGAATTAAAATTAGATAATCAATGTCATTTTGAACTATCAGATTACAGAGAAATTAAAGGTAAATTTAATAGGATAGTATCAGTTGGCATGTTAGAGCATGTTGGAAGGAAATTTTATAAAACCTTTTTTAAAAAAATTAATGATTTAATGACAGATGATGGTTTAAGTCTAATACATACTATAGGTTCTGTAGATCCCAAAGGACCTCCACAACCATTTATAAATAAATATATATTCCCAGGAGGTATAGTTCCAAGTGGTAGTGATCTTATAGATTCAGTTGAAAAAACAGGATTAATTTTATCTGATATGGAGAGCTTAATTTTGCATTATGATAAAACTTTAGAGGCATGGCTAGAAAGATTTTTAAAAAATAGAGAAAAAGCTAAGAGAATGTATTCAGAGAAATTTTGTAAAATGTGGGAGTTTTATCTTGCTAGCTGTTCTGCAGCGTTTAAGTATAGAGATTTATTGGTTTATCAACTTCAATTGGTTAAAGATTTTCAATCATTGCCCAATAATCGAAGGGATTATATTTATTCTTAAGATAAACATAAATATAATATAATAAACAGTAAATGACAAAAAAGAAAAAAAATATTAAAAAAAATTCTTTAAAAATCAAAAAAGTAAAAAGAGTTAAAAAATCTAAAAAGATAAAAAAAGTAAAAAGATTTAAAAAAACTAAAAAGATAAAAAAAGTAAAAAGATTTAAAAAACCTAAAAAGATAAAAAAATCTAAAAAAATAAATAATATTAAAAGAGATAGTATTAAAAAAAAAATTATTGATAGTTTAAATATAAAAAACGTTTTATTTAATTTTTTTAAACCAATCTTAGACAAGTATATTAATTATTTTGAAGATAGAAAAAGAGCAAAATTAAAAAAAATAGAAGAAGAAAGAAAAATAAAATTATTTCAAATAGAAAAAGAAAGAAAAGAAAAAGATAAAAAGATTAAAGAAGAAGAGAAATTAAGAATATACATAAAAGAAAAAGCTCTAAAAGAAGAAATTAAAATTGCAAAAGATAGAGATAGAGATATTAAAAGTTTTTTAAGAAAAGAGCAGGCAGAAATCAGAAGAGAGCAAGCAGAAAGACAAAAGAAGTTTTTGGCTGAATTAAAAATAGAGAAACAAATTGAAAAATTTCAAGTAAGAGAAATAAAGGAGCTTGAAAATTTAGAAAAAATTTCTTTAAAAGAAAAAAGAGAAGACTATGCTGGTTTACAATTAAGAATAGAAAAATTAAAAGAAAAATATAGAGCAATAAGAGATGAGAAAATAAGAGAACGTGTTGAAGCTCTGGGTGTCAAAATACAAGAAGGGGATGATAGAGAAGCATTATTAAAAAAAGAAAAAGAATACAGAATTGAAAGACAGAAGATTGAAAATTGTTTAGAAAGTTTTTATAGAAGTTCTGCAAGTTTATGTTTTCAAATTAATAAGCGCTATATTCCTAAACACAAATCCATTTTAAGATGCATTGATAGAAGATTCGAAAATGGTGAGATATTTATAAAATGGGATGATAGTCCACAAGAAGATTGGCTGTTACTAATTTATATTAAAAATAATTTACCTAAAGATGGAGTCGTAATTGAAGATAAATCTAACCCTGAAAAAAATATATCACATGAGTTTAAAACTAATGAAATTTTTAAAGCCTCAGATGTAATGGTAGATTCTTTAACACAACTTCTAGAACGTGAAAGATCAAAGAAAACTAATTAAAAATATATAATAATTTAAATTTCTAATTCTTTGATTAGTTTTTTTAATTCAATTATAATTTTTCCTGACTCTATCAGAGGATATATTTCTTTTGCAGCTTTATAGCTTTTTATTGCCTCTTCATATTGATTTAGATTAATATAAATTAATCCCATTCCAGAAAGAGCTCCAAAATGCCTAGGTTCTCTTAATAGTGTTTCGTCAATATCTTTAAGTGAATTTTCATAATTACCCATAAGAAAAGATACGGTAGCTCTTTTATTCCAACCCTCAGCCCATTTAGGGTCTTTTTCAATTATTTTTGTAAAAATTGAGTATGCAGCAATATAATTACCATTACTCATATGCTTAGTTCCTAATGTCATTGCTTTAGTTAATTTTTCATTACTATTATGTTCTGACCAAATATCCCATATTTTATTTTCTATTTTTTTTGCGTCATAAATATATTCTGCATTTTTTAACTCTATAAACAGATCTTTAAGATTTATTTTTTTATCAATTATTTCTGAATTTAACGAGAAGCTAGCTAAAATAAATATTAAATTTAAAAAAAATATTTTTCTTATTTTATTCATTTACAAAAATAGAAACTCCTCTAGAATTTAAATCAACATCATATTTTTTAGTTGCAGGTGGAAATGCTCTTTGCGAGCAATCTAATCTATCACATCTTCTACAAGATACTCCAATAGGTATCTCGCTCTTTTTATCTTCAAGATTCATACCATCAGAATAAACCATTTCTTTTGCATATTTAATGTTACATCCTAAACCAATAGATAGAAGACTTCTTGCCTCCCCATACTTTGCTATACCTTTTTCCACTGTTCTTGCTAAACAAAAATATGTTGAACCATCAGTCATTTTAGAAACTGCTGTATGAATTATATTTGGATTTGAAAAAGCTGTAAAAACATTCCAAAGTGGACAAGCTCCAGAGGATCTAGGTAATTCAATACCAGATAAAGAAAATCTTTTTGAAACATTTCCACTTCTATCAACTCTAATTAAATGAAGAGGGATACCTTTCATATTAGGATTATTTAAACTAGTTGCTCTATGAACAACTTGTTCAAATGATACAGCAAATGAATTTTGAAGTAACTCAAGATCATATCTAAAATGTAGACATTCTTGAAAAAATTTTTTGTAATCCATTATAATAGCAGCTCCAGTATAATTTAACAAAGCAACGTTTGCCACTTTTCTTGAAACTTCTGTTGGGAAAGAAAAATCATCTAAATAATCTTTGATTATATCTGAAGCCCCCATTTGAGCTACTTGATTTGCAGCAAATAATTTTCTAGTTTCCAAAGAAGTAAATTCTGATAGATGCATTTCTTTTTTTTCTGGATAATAAATTTTAGTAAATAGTTTTTCTTTTGGAGCAACATCTTTTACAGTTAAATTATATTCAGAATTTAAAAAATCACAAAGAGAAGAATATTGAACTCTATTTTGTGTTTTTACTTTATCAAATATTTTATTTGCAAAACTCTCTAATTCTGGAAAGTAATTATTATTTTTTTGTATGAATTCACTCACAATTTCTCCAGGAAAAGATGTTTTACTTCCTATCATTTTTTTTTCTAAATCATCTCCAATTTCATTATCTCTTTCGTTATGGTCATTAGCCAATCTAATAAGTGCTTTTGCTATTTTAGGATTCGTCTTCACCACTTCATCAGCTTCTTCTGGCCTGATATCTAGATCTTCAAGTAAACTAATATTAAAAACATCTTTAGTTTGATTTTCTAAACCAGGATCTATTTTTCTTGTTAGATCTTCGTTACTTAATTCAAGATGTTCTTGAATTAGTAACATTAAATCTGCATTTGGTTTTCTTTCATTGGTTTCAATTAAAGATAAAAAAGCTGGAGAAATACCAAGTTTTTTTGCTAATTCTTTTGATTTTAGGTTTTTTTTCTGTCTTTTTGCTCTAATTATTGAGCCATAGTTGAACGTTTTTATACTCATATTGTAAATTTAAATTTATTGTAAATAATTTACAAATAAAAATACTAATAATTTACAAGGTTTACAAGAAAAAAATAGACTTTGTAAATATTAACAAATATAAAATTTATATGACTAAAACAAGCAAAAACACACAAAATAGACAAGAAAACCAAAGATCAGACGGTTCAGATTTAAGACAGTCTAGTCAATCAAGCTCCATCTTCAGTAGACATGATGATGTGTGTTTTTTCGATCAAGATCCTTATCAAGAATCAAGAAAAGACTAAATCAATTAGTTCTCAAGTCTAAAATGGAATTTTAAAATGACAGCAAGTCCAAAAGTATCTTATGATTTAAAAAGGTTCGCAGGTATAAAAAGAGATTATACTCCCGAAGAAGTAGATAGATTGAGAGGTTCAATCAAGATTGAACATTCTATGTGCAAAAATCAATCAAAAAAATTGTGGGAACTATTAAATTCAGAACCTTACGTAAATACTTTAGGTTCTTTATCTGGTAATCATGCCGTTCAACATGCTAAAGCAGGTTTGAAAGCAATCTATTTAAGTGGATGGCAAGTTGCAGCTGATGCTAATAGCGCTGGAGAAATGTATCCAGATCAATCTTTATACCCTTATGATAGCGCACCAAAGCTAGTTGAGTCCATGAATAATGCTTTGATTAGAGCAGATCAAATTCAACATATGGAAATAAGCGATGGTGATATGAATTCTAAAAATAGAGTAGATTATATGTTGCCAATTATTGCTGATGGTGAGGCTGGGTTCGGCGGTCCTTTAAATGTATTTGAATTAGCAAAGAAATTTATAAAAGCTGGTGCCGCAGGTGTACACTTTGAAGACCAGCTTGCAAGTGAAAAAAAATGTGGTCATATGGGTGGAAAAGTTCTTGTACCAACAGGTACTATGATTAAGAATTTGAAAGCTGCAAGATTAGCAGCTGATATTGCAGATGTTCCATTAATTATTTTAGCACGAACAGATGCTAATGCAGCAAAACTAATTACAAATGATCATGATGAAAATGATAAACCATTTTTGACAGGCAAAAGATCTCCAGAAGGTTTTTTCTATGTTAATCAAGGTATTGATCAAGCAATATCTAGAGGTTTAGCATATGCGCCTTATAGTGATTTAATTTGGTGTGAAACAGCTCAGCCAAATCTTGAAGAAGCAAAAAAATTTGCAGATGCAATTCATAAAAAATTTCCAGGTAAACTTCTTGCATACAATTGTTCCCCATCTTTTAACTGGAAAAAACATTTATCAGATGAAGAGATTGCCTCTTTTCAAGTTAAAATTAGTGAAATGGGTTATAAGTTTCAATTTATTACTCTGGCAGGATTTCATACTCAAAACCTTGCGATTTTTGAGTTAGCAGAACAGTATAAACATAAAGGCATGACTGCATATTCAAAAATACAACAACAGGAATTTTCTCGAGAAAAAGATGGATATACAAGTGTCAAACATCAAAGAGAAGTAGGAACTTCTTATTTTGACGCTGTTTCAAATACAATTAGTTCAGGTGAAAGCTCAACTACAGCAATGGAAGGCTCAACAGAATCTGAACAGTTTTAAGTATTTTTTAATTTTTGTATTTGATCCCAAGCAGAATTTATAGATCTCATTTTCTTTTTACTTTCTTCTAAGACTTCTTCAGGAACACCTTTTGCAACAAGAACATCTGGGTGATGTTCTTTAGATAATAATAAATATTTTTTTCTTATATCTTGTAAATTATCTTCTGGGTCACAACCCAAAACTATGTATGGATTAAGTTTATCAGATTCTTTTCTACTTTCTAGAATACCCATAAATTGATTTTCGTTAAGTTGTAAATTTTTTGCTATATCTTTAATTAAATTTGTTTCTCTTACATCAACCCCATCACTTTCGCTTATATATAAAAGTATATTTATTATTTCTTCTTTGACTTGCGGAGCATTAGCAAAAACTAAATTTAATTGGTTGCAATATTCTTCATATCCTGAAGATTCTTTGGCAGCCGCGTTAAATAATTTTCCAACATTATCTATCTCATTTTCAGGAATTTTTAACTTATCTTTAACAGCTAATAATTCAGCTTTTGAAATTTTACCATCAGCACGACATACTTTTGCAGATAATACAATTATAGCAACTGCAAAAACTTGCTGTGGTTGTGCATGGGTTCCAAAGCCTCCCAGCCTTGCTTTAGATGAAATTTTAGATCCTATTATTGATCCAATTATGATGCCAAATGGGCCTAACAGTGACCAGCCAATAAAACCTCCAATAACTCTTCCCCAAATAGACATATAAAAAATAATATAAAGTAGATGTGTGCGAAAATCAGCAATTGAATTAAATAATATTAAGACTAAATATATCAAATATATGACTAATTTTTTCAAAAATTCTGATTTAACAAGAAGCCAAGCAGAAACTATAATTAATGATACATTGATAAGCAAAGATGATGGAGAACTTTATTTACAAGATTCTGTTGTAGAATCTATTACTTTGGATGATCAAAAAATTAAGAATACAAGTTATTCAAAAACATATGGAATGGGATTAAGAGGTGTTATAGACGATGTTGTAGCTTATAGCCATACCAATTCAGTTACAAAACAATCACTTTTAGATGCTTCTAAAAATATCAATTCCACACTAAGAAACTTTAAGTCTAAACATCATGATAAGTCTATTAGAAAATCAAATGAAAATTTATATAGTGACCATAACCCAATAGACGCTAAATCTTTAAAAGAAAAAATACAGCTATTACATCAAGTTGATCAATATTTAAGATCAAAAAGTCCATTAGTAAAACAAGTTACAGCAAGTATTACAGCAGAAAAAAAAATTATAGAAATTATTAAATCAGGTGGTGCAACCTTTAGCGACTCTCAACCAACAACTTCTTTTCGAGCATCTATTATGATGCAAAAAGGCTCTAAAAATACTCAAGGAAGTTATGCTAATGGTGGGAGATTTGTATTTGATGAGTATATAAATGAAAATAATTGGAAAAAAGTTTGTGATGAAGCTTTTAGACAAGCCGAAAATAATTTAGATGCAAAAAAAGCACCTGCTGGACAAATGGATGTTGTATTAAATAATGGATGGTCTGGAGTTCTATTGCATGAAGCAGTAGGCCATACTTTAGAAGGAGATTTTCTTTATAAAAAATCAACTCTGTTTCATGATAAGATTGGAGAACAAATTGCAAATAATCAAATTACAGTAATAGACCAAGGCAACTATGATGGTGGAAGAAGAGGTTCATTAAATTTTGATGATGAAGCTGAAAAAACACAAAGAAATATATTAATAGACAAAGGAAAATTAGTAGGGTTTATGCACGATAGGTTGAGTGCTAGATTGACAGCTAATAAACCAACGGGTAATGGAAGAAGACAATCTTATCAGCATGCGCCAATGCCACGTATGACAAATACATTTATGATGAATGGTAAATACCCAAGAGAAGAAATGATTAAATCTGTAAAAAAAGGAATATATGTAGATGCTTTAGGTGGCGGATCGGTAGATATAGTTTCGGGACAATTTAATTTTACAGTTTCAAATGCAAGATTAATTGAAAATGGTGAACTTAAAGAAAATGTTGAAGGAGCAACACTTATTGGGAGTGGAAGTGATGTTATAAAAAATATAAGCATGGTGGGAAATGATTTAGAGCTTGATAATGGATTTGGAATGTGTGGAAAATCTGGCCAAACTGTTCAAGTTGGACTTGGCATACCATCATGTAAAGTCTTAATGACTGTTGGTGGATCAAAAGTTTAGTATTTTTATGCTAAAAAATAAAAAATTTTTAGAGGAACATGCTTCTTATTGTGTTGATAGATTAATTAATAAATTAGGAGCAACAGACTGTGAAGTTGTTGTTGCAAATTCAGTTTCTGAAACTGTTGAATATAGAAACCATAAAATTGAGAGCTCAGATAGAAGCGATACATTGGCAATAGGAATTACTTCTTATATAGGAAAACGAAAATCAGGAACTACTCTTAGCTATATAGATAAAGAAAATACAGATAAGATGTTAGCAAAAGTGATCGAAGTAACAAAGATTACACCTGAAGACCAATTTAATGAACTACCAGATAAAGAATTGTTAATTAAAGATTATGAGGATCTATCAATTTTTGATGAAACTGAAATTGATAATCAAGAAAAAATAAAATATTTAAAAGAAGTAGAGGATGAAGCACTAAGCAATGAAGGAATAATTAAAACTAATGGTTCATCATTTAGTCAATCAAAAACTAATTTCATTTTACAAAATTCTCTAGGACTATCTGCTGGTTATAAGCAATCTTCTTTTTCATATTACACAGATTTATTAGCAAAAAAAAATGGTTCAGGAACTGAAAGAGATTATGAGTATGATTCAAAAGCATTTGTTAATGAATTAATGAAACCAAAAGAACTAGGAAAAACGGCAGCACAAAGAGCAATTAGAAAATTAAATCCAAAAAAAACAAAAACTCAGTCGATACCTATTGTATTTGAACCTAGAATTGCTAATAGTTTATTATCTACTTTATCCTCTGCAATTTCTGGAAGTAGTTTTGCAAGAGGTACTTCATTTTTAAAAGAAAAATTAAATCAAAAAATTTTTTCTAAAGATATTAATATAATTGATGACCCTAGAATAAAAAAAAGTATGTATTCAAAGCCATTTGATGATGAGGGAGTATCTTCAGAAAAAATTTATTTAGTTAAAGATGGAATATTAAAAAATTTAAAATTAGATAGTTATTACTCAAAAATGTTAAATATGAAATCTAATGGAAGATCTTCTGGTTTGACCAACACATATTTTTCAAATGGAAAAAAATCTTATAAAGAACTTTCAAAAAATTTAGATAAATATATATTGGTTACTGAGACCATGGGAGGGTTTGGAAATACTACGACTGGAGAATTTAGTTGTGGTGCTGCAGGAGTTTATTTTGAAAATGGAGATAATTACTCAATTAATAATTTTACATTAGCTGGAAAATTAGATGATATTTTTAAAAATTTAATATTAGCAGATGATTTAAAATTTAAGTATTCGAAAAATAGCCCGACAGCATTTATAAATGAAGGGCTAGTAGTTGGCGGCCAATAGCAATCTCTCTTTAATATTATAATTTATAAAATATGTTTTTATCTATAAAAAATGTTCCTAAAGTTTCTTGGAGCTCAAAAAAACCTCTTAATTTAAAACCAAAAATTTCTACTTTTTTTTTTTTATGTTTTGGATTAGTTTTATTTGGATTAGGTGAAGGATTATTAATAGTTTCTTACACTGGCGCTTCTCCATGGAACGTCTTGGCACAAGGCATCTCATTAAATGTAGATCTTTCTATTGGAATAATAAATTTATTTATAAGTATTGTAGTTTTATTTTTATGGATTTTTTTAAATCAAAAACCTGGAATTGGAACAATTCTTAATGCATTAATTATTGCCTTGATGATAGACATTTGCATTAAGTTTGTGCCAACACCAGAAAATCACATATCTCAATTATTTTTAGCATTTTTTGCTGTACTTACAGTTGGATTAGGAGGTGGAATTTATCTAGTTGCAAATCTAGGGCCAGGACCAAGAGATGGATTAATGATAGGT
>SHAN01000003.1 GCA_004213155.1 Candidatus Pelagibacterales bacterium | reverse complement strand
AATCAATTTATAACCTGTTATTAATGAATAAATTGCGTAAATTCTTTGTTGTAATGGTTTTGTAAATGTTACATCACCTGAAAGAAAAAAATTTTTACCATTTTTAACATCCTCAACAATTTTTGCACCTTGGTGCCAATGGTAATACGTCTCATCTTTTAGTAATTGATGAGTATAATTATCAGAATTATACCTATCATATTTTTTGACATAATATGTACTTAAGATTATAGAAAGAATAAATCCTAATAAAATTATTAATAAATAAGATTTTTTTTTGAAAATTTCAGAAAACATTTTAAGTATTAAGTTTTAACTTTAATTTTTATAGCAGATTCAATGCACTTTGCAATCCTATAGATCTAGTAATACCCAATATAGCTAAATCTTTTTTAATTTTATTTTTTACTATATTTAATACTATAGTTTTATAATTATATTTATGAACGAACTTATAAAATTAAATAAAAAAATTATTAAATGTAATAAATGTTCACGACTTGTAAATTTTAGAAAAAAAATATCAAAAGAAAAAAGGAAACAATATATTCATGAAACTTACTGGGGTAAGCCAGTTCCAGGTTTTGGAGATCCTTTCGCAAAAATATTACTAGTGGGATTGGCGCCAGCAGCTCACGGAGGTACGAGAACAGGTAGGGTATTTACTGGTGATAAATCTGCAAAATTTCTTTACAATTGTCTTTATAAATCTAAATTATCAAATCAGCCAATTTCAGAGAGTAGATATGATAAATTAAAGCTCTTTAATACATACATTACACTCGCTTTAAAATGTGTTCCACCTGGTGATAAACCAACATCAAATGAACTGAGCAATTGTTCTAATTATTTTAGCAATGAAATTAAATATTTAAATAATATAAAAATTATAGTTGCATTAGGTAAAATTGCATTTGATACATGTTGTAAATTTTATAAAAAACATCACAAATTAAATAAAAATTATAAATTTATACATGGTAAAAAATATCAATTACCAGATAACAAGTATTTAATAGGTTGTTATCATCCAAGTCCGAGAAATGTTAATACTAAAATAATTAATACTAAAAAGATGGTAAGATTATTTAAAAATGTAAAAAATTTTACTTAAAATATCTTTATTTGTTAATACTATTATATATTATTATTTAAATGGTAATTTATATAAATTGGCTAATTTGTGTTTGTGCCTGGAATTATGGTGTTCCTCAAGCAACACCTTTTGAAGATGTATTAGTAGCAGTAATTCTTTCGTTTGTAAGTATGGGTTTAAAAAAATATCTTAAATTATAATTAGTTAGAGGAAAAATAAATATTTTGATAGTAAGATAAAGAATTTAATTTAGAATTATCTGTATCTGACATTATTGCAACCCCATTGATTTCATCTAAATCTAGATCATGAAATTTTTTAAAATGCTCCTTTACATTAACTTTAACTGTTACCCATTTATTTAAATTTTCCTTAGTGGTAGACAAAGTATAATCTATAGATTTTTTAGTATATGGGCTAGGATGATAAGTGTTAACATCACTATTACTAGAAAAAACATAATTCATTGCTCTATTTGATAAAGGGGTAGCACCTGTTTTTTTTACTACAAAAACTCTAGCTGCATAATCATGGCCTTTTTTAGTATTTTCGTTAATGCCTTGTAAATCTTTTTCAACTTTCCAAGTAATGTTAAGGAAAGGATAATCGTTTAAATTAATTTTAATTTCTTTTCCTAAACCCGATGCAGAATTGTTTGCCTCAGCACGTAAAAAATTGCCATTTTCATTTTCTCCGATTGAGTAAATAGTCTTTGCGTCAGCTCCTCTAACTTTTCTAACTTTTAATGTGGATAATTCATTTTCAGTAAATTCAAATACATTTATATTTTCAGCTAATATCAAGCTAAAAGAAGACATAAAAATTATCAAAATGTAATTTAAAAATTTTACCATAAATTGTATTTTTTAATAAGTGGATCTTCCTCCACTTATATCAAATATAGCGGCTGTAGAAAATGAATTTTCTTCTGATGAAAGCCAACATATCATGGATGTAAATTCTTCTAGTTCAAGAAACCTTCCTCTTGGAACTTTTGAGAGCATTCGTTGTACATGCTCCTTGCTCATTTGATTTAAAATTCTTGTTTTTGCACCGGCAGGTGTTACTGCATTAATTGCAATATTTTTATCTGCCAATTCTTTCCCTAAAGACTTTGTAAGTCCTATAACGCCAGCTTTTGCTGAACTATATGCACTTGCGTTAGCATTCCCATCTTTTCCAGCCACTGAAGCAACATTTACTACTCTTCCATAATTATTTTTAATCATATTGGGAATAATGCTCTTACAACAATTAAAAGTTCCAATTAAATTAATATTTATAATTTTGTTCCATTCAATTACATCATATTCCCATAAAGTTGATGTCGAGCCAGTAATTCCTGCATTATTAATTAATATATCAATATTATTTTTTTTAATAATTTCATTAACAATTTTATCAACTTTTTCAAAATTTGAGATATCTACTACATTGTATGATAATTTGGGGTTATTAATTTTTTTAGATGCTTTTATTAATTCACTTTCGTCATTATCCCAAATTATAACTTTTGCACCAGACTGTAAAAATCTTTTTGCAATATCAAAACCAAAGCCTTGTGCTCCACCTGTTATTACTGCTGTTCTATCCCTTAAATCAAATGTATGCATTAATTTAGTTAGAAAAACCGTATTTTCTTAATCTAACATCGCCGGTTCTTGCATGGGCTTCCATTCCTTCATATCTTGAAATTCTAGCACATGCAGCGCCTACTGTTTTTGTAGATTCTTTACTCATTCTTTGGAAACTTAATGTTTTAATAAATTTACCAACAAATAATCCTCCTGTATATCTTCCTGCACCTTTCGTTGGCAAAATATGATTTGTACCTGAGCATTTATCTCCATAGGCTACTGTAGTTTCTTCTCCAATAAACAAAGAGCCATAATTTTTTAATCTTTTATGATACCATTCTAAATTTTGAGTTTGTACCTCAAGATGTTCTGGTGCATATTCATCACTTATAGTAGCTATTTCTTCATGCGTATCGCAAAGAATAACTTCGCCATAATCTCTCCATGCAGCTTCTGCACTTGTTCTTGGAATTTCAGGAAGATCTGCAATCAATTCAGGAACTCTTTTCATTACTTCTTCTGCAAGTTTTTTGCTAGTTGTGTATAACCAGGCAGGTGAATTATAACCATGCTCTGCTTGACCTACTAAATCAACTGCAACCATTTCTGAATCTGCTTTATCATCTGCAATAACTGCTATTTCTGTTGGTCCTGCAAATAAATCAATTCCAACTTTACCAAATAAAATTCTTTTTGCTTCTGCAACAAATTGATTGCCGGGCCCTACTAAAATATCTGCCGGTGGATTGTTAAATAATCCATTTGTCATTGCAGCAATACCTGGGACACCACCTAAATTTAATATCACATCAGCTCCACATAAATCTGCAGTATAAATAATTGTTGGATGCGCACCTATTTTTTCTTTTGGTGGACTGCAAGCAATCACATTTTTAACTCCTGCAACTTTTGCTGTTGTAACACTCATAACTGCCGAAGCTATATGAGCATATCTACCACCAGGTATATAACAACCTGCCGTATTAACTGGGATTAATTTCTGACCAGCGAACAACCCTGGCGAAAGTTCTACCTCAAAATCTTGACCATAATTTTTTAGTTGTGCTTCAGCAAACTTTCTAACTCTATCATAGGAGAATTGGATATCATCTTTTGTTTTTTGATCTAATTTTTTTTTAATTTCTTCTATTCTTTCTTTAGAAACAATAATTTCTCCATCATATTTATCAAATTTTTTAGTTAGCTCTATGCAAGCTTTTTCTTTTGAAATTTCAATATCTTTTAGCAAACCCTTTACTATCTCAGTAGTTTTAGTGTCATCTGTAGATGGGGTTTTTGGAGATTTTTTTAAATATTGAACAGCCATAGTTTTATGATTTGTTAAAAAAACAAAATAGTATAAATAAAATAATTATACAAAAAAAAAATTATTTTTTTGATAATAAAAATTGTAGTAATCCTCCGATAAAAGCACCTATTATCCAAGAATAGGGTTGAAAAATACGAAATTCTTGATTCCAAATAGTTACTGCTGAAAAAATAAAAGCTATAAATAAAGCATATAATGTCTTTAAACTCCAACCATCAGTATAGAAATATTCACCTTCTGGATCAGCAGAATATAAATCTTTTGGAACAATTATTTTTTTTTTAATAAAATAATAGTCAACTATCATTATTCCAAATAATGGACCTAAAAATGCTCCTATTGTATCAATAATAGAAAGAATTCCCATTTTACTTATAAAAGCAACCCATACACCACTTATAAAAAAGCCAAGAAAGCAAATTATAAAGCCACTAGATTTAATTGTTAATTTGTTTGGAAAGAAATTAATTAAACTATAAGAAGACGGTATATAGTTTGCAATCAAGTTAGTTCCTATAGATGCTATTAAAATAAAAACTAATACAACTAGAGTTATATTAGTTAAATCAAGTGTTCCTATTATATCATTTGGATTAGTAAGTATTCTGTCTAATTGAATAAATTGTTTATTAAAAATAATATCCATACCAACAGTAATTAAAACTGCCATCAAAGAAAATAGAATTATATTTAATAGAAGACTATAGTTTCCTTTTATTAAATCTTTTTCACTATTTACATTTCTAGAATAATCTCCAAAATTTATTATAATTATTGAAAAATATGCAAACATACTGCCGAAAACTGTTGCTAAAGTAATTAAATTATCTAAACCTAAGTTTTGTGGGAAAATAAAAACTGAATAAAAAGAAACTAATAGTTCATTTTTTAAATTTAAAAAAATTAAAAATAAAAAAAAGGCCATTGATAAATAAACTATAATTCCAGAAAAATTAATAATTTTTTTTAAGAAACCAATACTTCTGGTAAATAAATAGTATTGTATTATTGATGTAATTAATAGAGAGAACCAATCAATTATATTTAATGATAAAAAAAATTGATTCAAAAATTCATTATTCATTAAATTTTTATCTATATAAAAAATAATTATTCTAATTAAAAAACTAACAGATTTAGCAATAAAAAATGTTTGTATTCCAAACATAAAAATAGCTACAAAACCTCTAAACATACCGATATATCTAGCACCATATATTCCTATTGAGGTTCGTAAAAATACAACGAATGGAATTCCCATTTTTTGGCTTGGTAAACTAATAAGATTAGTCATAAGAACTGTAAAAAAACCTCCAAGAATTGTTCCTAAAAAAACAATCCAAGCATTTAAATTATAAACTAAAAATAAAGATGCTATTAAAGAAAAACCCATTAAACTTTGGATATTGTTGGCCCAAAGATTAAATAAAGTTTTCCAAGTCCAATTTTTTTGATTTGGGTTTATTGAAACAAGTTCCCAGTTGGTTAAACTTTTATGATTATTAAAATTTTTTGACATTCTTTATGCATTTTAATTCTTTAAACAGCTATTGTCCATAAAGGTATAAAGGTAACCAAAGTGCAATTTTTGGAAATATTACAATCAAAATTAATCCAAAAATCTGGATCACCATGAATTGCATCATTCCAATATATATATCTTTTAAATCCCATTCCGGCACAACTCCTTTTAAAAAATAAGCAGAAAGTGCTACAGGTGGAGAGAGCCAGGCGGTTTGTAAATTTACAGCTACTAATATTGCAAACCATGTAAGATTAAAACCTAAAGCTTCAATTAATGGTAAAATTATTGGAATTATAATCATTACTATAGGCACCCACTCAAGAGGCCACCCTAAAAGAAATATCATAGCCATAACAATTGCTAGAATTATGTATTTATTCATTTCCAAACTTAATAAAAAATCAGTCAAAAGCATTGGAGTTCCTAGCCTTGCAAAAACTGCTCCAAAAAAATTTGAGGCTGCTACCAAAACCATAATTAATGCTGAAATTTCTAAAGTTTTAACTAAAGCATCTTGTAGTTTTCTTAAAGTTAGTTTTTTATACCCTAAAGCTAATAATAAAGAACCCATTGCACCACAGCCAGCGGCTTCTGTAGGAGTAGCAAAACCAAATAATATACTTCCCAATGCTGCAAAAACTAATAACGCAGGTGGAACTAAACCGAAGAAAAATTCTATCCAAACTGCCTTCATGCTTGTAGCTCTTAACTCAACTGGTAATACCGGACCTAAACTTGGGTCAATCCAACAACGAACTGTAACATAAGCAGCATAAAGAGATGCTAATAAAATTCCAGGAATTATTGCTGCTGCAAATAAATCAGTAACTGGAATTTCCATAATTGGCCCCATAACAACAAGCATAATGCTTGGTGGTATTAAAATTCCTAAAGTTCCTCCTGCAGTTATGGTTCCTGCTGCAAGTCTAACATTATATCCAGATTTATTCATAGATTTTGCTGCCATAATTCCGAGTATCGTAACCGATGCTCCGACAATTCCTGTAGCTGCAGCAAATACAACAGAAACAAAAAGTACTGCATAATATAAAGATCCTCTAACTTTAGCTAACATTAACTGAAATGCAGAAAATAATCTTTCCATTAAACCAGCCTGCTCCATCATAATACCCATGAATACAAAGAGCGGAACCGCAGCCAATGTTTGTTCAGTCATTACCATTGAAAACTGCAAGGTCATTAAATAAAAAACTAAATGACCAAATCCTAAATATCCAAAAACAAAACCTAGAAATATTAATGTAAAAGAAATAGGGAAACCAACAAATATAGCAAATAACATTACACCTATTAAAATAAAACCCAATATAGCAGGATCGATTAATTCAGCTAACATTACTTACTTTCTCCAGGCCATTTACCTCTTGTAGCTGCCCAATAACTTTTAAATAATTCTGAAACTCCTTGAATAAGAAGAAAAGCAATACCTATTAATAAACATAGTTTTATTGGCCACATATATGGCATCCAGGCAGTATCCATACCTCTTTCGCTTCTCATGATTGACTCTTGTACAAAGCCAACTGTCATATAAAAAAATACTAAAAGCCCAGGAAAGTAAAATATTATATATAACCAAAAATCTACAATACCTTGAGTTTTAACTTTAAAATTTCTGTATAAAAAATCTGCTCTTATGTGAACACCTTTAGATAAAGCATAACCAGCTCCTAACATAAATAATGCACCATATAAAAAACGACTCATGTCATATGCCCACATTGTTGGTGCAGTAAAAAGTTTTCTAGCTAATACCTCATAAGTCATTGCCAAAATAAGTGGAACCGTAATCCAACAAACTACATTACCTACCCACTTACTAAATAAATCTATTTTTGTAATTAATGATGCCATCCATTTTGGCATATCATCAGGCATTTTTCCTAAACCAGATCGTCTTTCTGCTATCATTTCATCAGATATATCAAGTTTTGTAGGTTCTTCTGCCATTTTTCCTTTTTTAAAAAAATAAAGCGGACTTTTGAGTCCGCTTTATTTTAAATTAATGTTTTTAAACTGTCTTTATTTTAATGTCGCTGCATGAGCCATACCTAGCTTAGCATTAGACATTTGAGCACCAGACCAAAAAGGAACTGCTATATCAGCAAATTCTTTTTGTGAATCCCATACTTTTTTAAAGAAAGCATTTTTAGCTGCATTCTTTTCAAGACTAGCTTTTGCAGCTGCCATGTATGCTGGGAAATAATCTGCAGGTGTATCATGTAATATTACACCAGCTTCTTCTGTTAAGAATTTAAGAGCTTTTCCGTTTTCATAAATTCTATAACTCATAGCTTTTGATAAAGAAGCATTTGCAGCAACTTCCATTGCTTTTTTTTCTCTTTTGCTCATTGCTCTATATACTTTACCATTTACGTATAAGTCTGCATTTACTACTACTTGGTGAAGACCTTGTAGATAGTAATGTTTTAGAACTTTTTGGAAACCGAATACACTGTCAGGTTTTGGACAACACCATTCAGCAGCATCAATAGTTCCTGCTTCAAGAGCTGGAAGAATATCTCCACCACCCATTGCAACAGATGCTACACCAATATCTTTATAAGTTTGTCCTGGAATTCCCGGAGGAGTTCTAAACTTATATTTTCTAAAATCAGCCATGCTATTGATTGGCTCTTTAAACCAACCTAAAGCCTCTGGACCAACTGGTTGAAGCATAAATCCTTTGATATCTCTTTTCATTTCTTTCCAAAGTTGGTCGTATAATTCTTTACCACCACCATATTGGAACCAAGATAAAAATGCGATGTTATCAATTCCTACACCCGCACCTGCTACTGGTGAACCAAATAGCATCGCTGCTGGATGTTCTCCTGACCAATAGTGTGTCCAAGCAAATCCACAATCGATCAGTCCTTTATCAACTGCATCCAATGTTTCTTTAACCCCAACTACAGTACCAGCAGGAAGAATTTCAAACTTTATTGAACCATCTGTTAATTCGCTTACAGTTTGACCAAAGTCTTTTAACATAACAACTTCGTCAGCTTTAGCATTAATTACAGTTTGGCATTTAAGCGTTTTTGCGTTAGCACCTGTTACTGAAATTACAGTAAGTAGCACTGTACCCAAAAACAAAGATATTATCTTTCTCATCTAATCTCCTCTGTTTGTTATTATAATTAATTAATTAAGCGAGTAGTTAACTAAAAAGAGAGATAATATGCAAGTTTTAAAATGTAGAAATAAAAATTAAATAATTAAGCTATACTTAATAAATTGAATGAACCTATAAAAATTAAATCATAACTAGAATGTTGTTATTTATTTCAGAGGTTATAGATATTATTTATATTCTAAAATATAAGTTTTTATAATTATGGAAGAATTTGATTATATAATTGTTGGGGCAGGATCTGCTGGATGCGTTCTTGCAAATAGATTAACCAATAACCCAAATAACAAAGTTTTGTTATTGGAAGCTGGAGGCAAAGATAATAACCCATGGATACACATCCCTGTTGGTTACTACAAAACACTTCATAATCCAAATACTGATTGGTGTTTTAATACTGAGCCTGATGAAACAATGAATAATAGATCAATTCCTTATCCAAGAGGTAAAACCTTAGGCGGTAGTTCGTCTATTAATGGATTGCTCTATATCAGAGGACAAGAACAAGACTATAATCTATGGAGACAACAAGGAAATGCCGGATGGGGATGGAAAGATGTATTGCCATATTTTATTAAATCTGAAAATCAAGAAAGAGGACCAAGTGAATTTCATGGTGTAGATGGACCACTATCTGTTTCTGATCAGAGAATAAAATTAGACATATTAGATGTTTTTATGGATGCAGCAAATGAAATTGGTATTCCAAAAGTAAATGATTTTAATAAAGGTGATAATTTTGGATGTGGTTACTTCCAAGTAACTGAAAAAAATGGTTTTAGATGCAGTACTGCCGTTGGATATTTAAATCCTATAAAAAAAAGAAAAAATTTAAAAATAGAAATTAATTCTCATGTTAAATGTATAAATTTTGAAAATAAGAAAGTAATAGGTATTTCATATTGGAAAAATAGTATCTTAAAAACAGTTAAAGCTAATAAAGAAGTTATCTTATCAGCAGGATCAATTGGAACTCCTCAAATTTTACAAGTATCAGGAATAGGTGAAGCTAATAAATTAAAAAATTTAGGTATAAATACAATTCATGATCTTCCTGGTGTAGGTAAAAATTTACAAGATCACTTAATGTTTAGGCCTGTATATAAAGTTAAAAATATAAAAACTTTAAATAAAAAAATTAATAGCCTTATAGGTAAAATGATGATTGGGATGGAATTTATTCTTTTTAGAAAAGGTCCTATGACTATGGGAGCTAGCCAATTATGTGGTTTTGCAAAAAGTGATTCTAGTAGAGAAACTCCAAATCTTCAATTTCATATTCAACCAATAAGTACGGATAAGTTAATCGGAGGTGCCAAACTTCATGATTTCGAGTCATTTACACCTACTGTAGCAAATATTAGACCTACAAGTAGAGGTGAAATTAATATTGTAAGCAAAGATACAAGAGAAAATCCTAAAATTAAAATGAATTACTTATCTACTATCGAAGATAGGCAGGTAGCTGCTAAAGGTCTAAAATTAATTAGAAAAATTGTAATGGAAACTGAAATATTTAAGAAATTTGAACCTGAAGAATATAGACCTGGAATACAAATAAATGATGATGAAGAATTAGTAAAAGCAGCGAGTGAATATTCACAAACTATATTCCACCCTGTGGGTACTTGTAAAATGGGTAACGGTGCCGATGCTGTAGTAAACGATAAATTGAAAGTAAGTGGTATTAAAAACCTTAGAGTAATTGATGCATCAATAATGCCTAATATAACGTCAGGAAATACAAATGCACCAACAATTATGATTGCTGAAAAAGGTGCTGATATGATATTGAATAATGAGTAATGTCTGAAGAATTAATAATTTTTTCTCAAATAGTATTTATCGATCTAGTTCTTGCTGGTGACAATGCCATTATAATTGGAATGGTTGCTTCAAAATTTCCAGTAGATCAAAGAAAAAAAATTATTTTCTGGGGTATTGGAGGTGCAGTAATTTTAAGAATAGTTTTAACTATGCTAACAGCATATTTGCTTCAAATTACTGGGCTAAGATTAATTGGTGGTTTGTTACTACTTTACATAGTTTATAAACTTTATGTAGATGTCATTAAAAATTCATCTAAAGAAGAGAATATTAAAGTTGATAGCTCAAGCTTAATTAAAGCCATTTGGACTGTATTATTAGCAGATTTTACAATGAGCCTAGATAACGTATTGGGTGTAGCTGGAGCTGCAGGTGATCATTATTATTTATTAATTTTTGGCTTAATATTATCAATAATATTAATGGCTACTGCAGCAACATTAATATCAAAATGGATTAAAAAATATAAATGGATTGCTTGGCTTGGTTTAATAGCAATACTAGTAGTTGCTATTGAATTGATTTATACTGATCTTAAAATTTTATTATAAATGTTTTTAAAAAAATATAATTTAAAAAATAAAACAGCTTTAGTTACAGGTGCTGGAAAAGGATTGGGTAAAGCTTGTGCTATTGCCTTGGCAGAAGCTGGCGCTAATTTAATTATTATAAGCAGAACTAAAAAAGATTTAAATAATGTTTCTAAAATAATAAAAAAATATAAATCTAAATGTAAAGTATATACTTGTGACGTTACAAATTATGATGAAATAAAATCAATCATTAATAGACAACCTAAGATCGATATTCTAATCAATAATGCAGGAAATAATATTCCTGAACATTTTACGAAAGTTAAAACAAAAAATATGGAATATTTAGTAAAGATTAATACTGTAGCAACTTTTAATATAGCCCAACTATGTGCTTTAAAAATGATTAAAACAAAGAATAGAAAAAAAATTGGTGGCTCAATAGTTAATATGTCTTCTCAAATGGGTCATGTGGGGGGTCCAATTAGAAGTGTTTACAATATGAATAAATTTGGTTTAGAAGGATTAACCAAAGGTATGGCTATTGACTTGGCTAAATATAACATTAGAGTAAATACAGTTTGCCCAACTTTTGTTGTTACTCCTATGACAAGCAAATTTTTAAAAAATAAAAAATTTAAAAAAGATATGCTTGATAATATTCCACTTGGTAGATTCGCAGAAATGTCAGAAATTGCTTCATCTGTAGTTTTTCTTGCATCAGATGCAGCATCAATGATTACTGGAACATCTTTATTGGTTGATGGTGGATGGACTGCAAAATAATTAAATATACCCTAATATTATTTTTAATCAGTTTAAAAGTTTCGGCAGTTGAATTTGAAGGTAAATTTATACAAGGTCATTTTATTTTAGGAAAGACTGAAATTGGAGCAAAAATTATAATTGATAAAAAAGAAGTAAAAGTTTCTAAAGATGGATATTTTGTTTTTGGTATTGATAGAGATAGAAAATATGATTTAATAATCACTAAAATTATAAAAAATAAAAAAGAAAAAATTACTAAAAAAATTCTAAAAAGAAAATATAATATCCAAAGAATAGATGGACTTGCTGAAAGTAAAGTAACACCACCAGAGTCTGTTTATAAAAGAATTAAACAAGAAAATTTTAAAATTGGAGAAGCAAGAGCTATTAATTCAAATTTACCATTTTTTAAAAATAAATTTATTATGCCTGTTAATGGAATTATAAGCGGTGTTTATGGAAGCCAAAGGATTCTAAATGGTAAACCTAAATGGCCTCATTACGGAATAGATATAGCTGCAAAAAAAGGGTCTAAAATTAAGTCTTCAGGAAACGGAATTGTTACCATGGCTGAACCTGATCTTTATTATACTGGTGGAACAATAATTATGGATCATGGTCATGGTATTTCCACAATTTATTCTCATCTTGAAAAGTTAATGGTAGAAGTTGGAGATCACATTAAACAAGGAGAAATAATAGGTACTGTTGGTTCAACAGGAAGGTCCACTGGCCCTCATCTAGACTTTAGAATAAATTGGTTTCAAACCAGACTTGATCCTATGACTGTATTAAATTAAACAATTATTATGAAAAAAAATTTATTAGAAAAAACCTCAGATAAATTAGTTAATGCATTTTTAAACAACAAAATAATTGCACCATTACCTTCAAAATATACAAAAAAAATAAATGAGGCACAAAAAGTAAGAAAAATGTGTGAAAGTAAAATTAAAGAACCAATTATTGGTTTTAAAGCGGCTGGAACTGCAATTCCAGTTATAAAAAAACTAAAAGAAAAAGAACCTTTTTATGCGAGTATTTATAAGAGAAATTTTCTAAAAAGTGGAAAAAAAGTGAAGACTAATAAATCAACTTTAGGAATTGAACTTGAGGTTTGTTATTTAGTTAAAAAATCATTTTTTTTATCTAAGGGATTAATAAACATGAAAAATATTTCAAAATATATTTCTCATATGGCACCATGTATTGAAATAGTAGGCTACAGACAAAGAAAAAAGGGTATTTCATCTTTTGGAGATTTATGTAGTGATTTTGGTGCAAATGTAAAATTCTTGATTGGGAAAAAAAGAAAATATAAAAAAATTAACATTGGAAATTTAAAAACAAATATTTCTAATAAAAAAATAAAACAAAATGTAGATGGTAATACTAATACTGTTTATATTAATCCCTTAAATTCGCTTAAGTTTGTTTTAAATAAACTTAAAAAAGATAAAATTAAACTTAAAAAAGATTTTTATATCTTTACTGGCTCAACTGTTGGCGTAGTTCCTATTTTAGGAAAAGGTTCATATATTGGTAAAATCGATAAATTAGGTTCAGTAAAAGCTATAATTAATTAATGGCACTTCATTTTAGTAAGGAAGAGTTTCAAAAAAGAAAATCAAAAGTCCTAGAGTCTATGAAAAAGCATAAACTAGATGCTCTTTTAATGTTTAGACAAGAATCTATGTACTGGCTTACAGGTTATGATACATTTGGGTATGTTTTTTTTCAAACTCTAATTTTAGATCACAATGGAAATATTATTCTTTTAACTAGAGCGCCTGATTTAAGACAAGCACAGAATACATCCAATATCAAAAATATTCAAATTTGGGTTGATAAAGAAGGTTCAAATCCAACTGAAGATCTTAAAAAGATTCTTAATGAACTTAATTTAAAAGGAAAAAAAATTGGGGTTGAATATGAAGCTTATGGTATGACAGGTCGTAATGCTTTGAGATTAAATAAAACACTTAATAATTATTGTGAAATTCAAGATCAGTCTGAGTTAATAACAAAACTAAGAGTTATTAAATCTAAAGAAGAAATTACTTATATTAAAAAAGCGGCTGAACTTGCCGATAATGCTCTCGATGAGGTATGGAAATATACTAAAGCAGGTGCTAGTGAGGCAAAAATTTTAGCTGAAATGCAAAGAGTTGTTTTAGAAGGTGGTGGTGATTATCCTGCCAATGAATATATTATAGGATCTGGACATAATGCTCTACTATGTAGGTATCAAGCAGAGAAACGAATTTTATCTGCTCAAGATCAGTTAAGCATAGAATGGGCTGGTACATACAAGCATTATCATTCAGCTATGTTTAGAACTATACCTATTGGAAAACCAGACCCAAAACATATTAAAATGCATAAAGCTTGTATTGAAGCTTTATCAAATTGTGAAAAAAAATTAATACCAGGAAATACTGCTGGTGATGTTTTTGATATTCATGCAAAAACTTTTGATGATCTTAGTTATAATAAAGCAAGAATGAATGCTTGTGGATATTCATTGGGTTCAACTTTTTCTCCTAATTGGATGGACTGGCCCATGTTATATACTGGAAATCCCTATATAATCCAACCAGGTAATATATTTTTTATGCATATGATATTAATGGACTCTGAAAACCAATTGGCAATGAATTTAGGAGAAACATATCTTGTAACAGAAAATGGTAACGAAAGATTAGGGAAAAAAAAATTAGATTTAGTTGTTCTTTAAATTACAAGCTATACGATAATAAAACTTGTTCATTAGTTTCATTAATAATATTAAATTTTTTATTTAGCATATAATCTATAGAAAGATTAGTTTTGCTACCCTTGTCATCTAAAAGAACTAGTGAATTATTATTTAGTTTATCCTCAGCAGCTTTAATCTCGTTTAACTGATGGGTAGATGCACTATCAAATTGTCCATCAAGTGAATCTAAATAAAGAAAATCTATTCTTTTTTTAAAATTTTTTAAAAAATTAATACTATTATCATTTATAAAATTAATATTTTTAGAAAATTTACTTGTTAATAATTTTGCATTATCAATATTTTTTTTTTCGATATCACAAGAAAACAATTCACCATTTACATAGTTTGCATAATTTCCAAAAATTAATGTGCTCATACCATCTTTCCAATTAGGTTTAGAAAAAAATAAAAATTTTATTTTTCCTCTTGAAACACCGGTTTCAACTAATATTTTATGATTTCTTTTATAAGCTTCACTTAAAGCAAATTTATATGAACTATATCTAATATTTTTTTCGTTATTATACTGTTCTATAAACTTCATTTGTTTATTAAATTCTCTGATTTTTCTTCAAGAACTTAAATTAACGATTTTTGCGGCTTCATATCTTGTTTATTGATTCCCGCAACTCTTACAGGTTTTTTCATGGCATCCCTTCTAAAAGGTTCACCTAATTCTTGGTTTAATATTACCTCAATAAAGGTCGTAATACCTTTTTTTTGATCCTCGCATGATTGTTTAATTGCATTTGTAGTTTCTTGCATTGTTTTGGCTGTTACACCTTTTAAACCACAAGCAACAGCAACTTTTGCGTAACTTAACTCAGGATCAAGTTCAGTGCCTATAAAATTATCATCAAACCAAAGAATTGAATTTCTTTTTTCTGCTCCCCACTGATAGTTTCTAAAAATAACCATTGAAATTGGAGGCCACTCTTCTCTTGCACATGAGCTCATTTCATTCATACTAATTCCAAAAGCTCCGTCACCTGCAAAACCAATTACTGGAGTGTTAGGACATCCAATTTTTGCACCTAGTATTGATGGAAAACCATAGCCACACGGACCAAATAATCCTGGTGCTAAATATTTTCTTCCTTTTTCAAAAGTTGGATAAGCATTTCCTATTGCACAATTATTTCCTATATCGCTAGAAATAATTACATCATCCGGCATGCCTGCTTGTATAGCTCTCCATGCTTGTCTAGGAGACATTCTATCTTTATCTCTTTCTCTTGCTTCTTTATTCCAAACAGTTCCTTCATCATCGTCTTCATGATCTAAGCTTGATAGTTTTTGTAACCAAGCAGATTTAGTTTGATGAATTAAGTCTTTTCTTTTTTGTCTATCTGTATCTCCCGCTTTTGATGATAATTGTTCTAAAAGTTGTTGAGAAACCATTTTAGCATCTCCACATATACCTACTGTTACTTTTTTTGTTAATCCTATTCTGTCTGAATTCATATCTACTTGAATTATACTTGCATTTTTTGGCCAGTAATCAATTCCATATCCTGGCAATGTTGAAAAAGGATTCAGTCTTGTTCCTAAAGCAAGAACTACATCTGCTTTTGCAATTAATTCCATTCCAGCTTTTGATCCATTATAACCTAAAGGTCCTGCTGCTAATGGGTGACTTCCTGGAAAACTATCATTATGTTGATATCCAGAACAAACTGGAGCATCTAATTTTTCGGCAAGCTTTTTGCACTCTTCAATTGCTCCACCGATTACTACACCTGCCCCAGATAAAATTACTGGAAATTTTGCCTCTGATAATAATTTTGCTGCTTTTTTAATTGCGTCTATTCCACCAGCTTGTCTTTCTAATCTTACAATTGGTGGCAAATCTATATCAATAACTTGAGTCCAATAATCTCTTGGAACGTTTATCTGTGCTGGAGCTGATCCTCTTATAGCTTTTTCTATAACTCGATTTAATACTTCAGCCATTCTTGAAGGGTCTCTAACTTCTTCTTGATAACAAACCATATCTTTAAATAAATTCATTTGTTCAACTTCTTGAAAGCCACCCTGGCCCATTGTTTTATTTGCTGCCTGAGGTGTTACCAAAAGTAGTGGTGTGTGATTCCAATAAGCTGTTTTAATTGGTGTTACCAATCCCGTAATTCCTGGACCGTTCTGTGCAATAACCATTGACATTTTTCCAGTTGCTCTTGTATATCCATCTGCAATTAATCCACCATTAGTTTCATGAGCAACATCCCAAAAGGTTATTCCTGCATCGGGAAATATGTCTGAAATAGGCATGAAAGCTGATCCTATTATTCCAAAAGCATGTTCTATACCGTGCATCTGAAGAACTTTTACAAAAGCTTCTTCTGTTGTCATTTTTGTCATATTTATTTTTAACCTTTTTTTAAAATTTTGTACATTTTTCTTTTAAATCTGTAGATTTATTATATAAAAATAAATTAAATTTCTACAAAGAAATTGCCACAATGAGTAAAACAGATATTATAATACACGATGAAAAAGACAACGTAGGAGTTGTTGTTATTGATAAAATCACTCCAAATCAGGATTGTAGTTGTTGGGTTATGGAAAATGATAAAACAGTAAATATTCAATCTATAAATGAAATACAACTAGGCCACAAAATTGCTATGGTTGACTTAAGCGAAGGAGATACAATTTTAAAATATGGTCATGATATTGGAAAAGTGGTCAAAGCAATAAAAAAAGGTGAGCATGTACATGTTCACAATGTTAAAACTAAGAAGTGGTAATATATGGAAATTCCAAAAAGTTTTTTAGGTTATAAAAGAGAAAATAATAGAGCTGGAACTAGAAATCATGTCATAATTCTTCCAGTCGATGATATTTCAAATGCATGTGCAGAAGCAGTAGCAAATAATATTAAAGGTACAATTGCACTGCCTCATTCTTATGGAAGACTTCAATTTGGTGCAGATTTAGAATTACATTTTAGAACAATGATTGGAACTGGAAGCAATCCAAATGTTGCAGCAGTTATAGTTATTGGTATTGAGCCAAAATGGACAAAAAAAATTGTAGACGGAATAGCAAAAACAGGAAAACCTGTAGAAGGTTTTCATATTGAACGTACCGGAGATATAGGCACAGTTATGAAAGCTTCCAAAAAAGCTCAAGAATTTGTGATGTGGGCATCAGAAAAACAAAGAGAAGAATGTCCTTTAAGTGATCTATGGATATCAGTTAAATGTGGAGAGTCTGATACAACTTCTGGACTAGCTGCAAACCCAACAGTTGGAAATTTAATGGATAAATTAGAACCATTAGGTGTTCACTTATGTTTTGGAGAAACTTCAGAGCTTACAGGTGCTGAAACTGTTTGTGCAAAAAGAGGTGCTACACCAGAAGCTTCAGAGAAATTTATGAAAACATGGAACTCTTATAATGATTTTATACTTAAAGAAGCAACTGATGATCTTTCAGAAAGTCAACCTACGGCTGGAAATATAGCTGGAGGTCTTACAACAATTGAAGAAAAGGCATTTGGAAATTTTCAAAAAATTGGATCATGTAAATTTATAGATGTATTAGAACCTGCTGAAGAACCTACTAAAGGAAAAGGTCTATATTTTATGGATACTTCATCTGCAGCAGCTGAGTGCGTAACACTTCAAGCAGCAGCTGGTTTTAATATTCATTTATTTCCAACTGGTCAAGGTAATATTGTGGGTAATCCTATTGAGCCTGTTATCAAATTAACAGCTAATCCGTTAACTGTTAAAGGAATGGGTGAGCATATTGATTGTGATGTATCAAAAATACTTACTCGTGAAATGAACATGTCACAAGCTGGTGATGAATTAATAAAATCTACAATAAAAGTTGCCAACGGCAGATTGACTTGTGCTGAAGCCTTGGGTCATAAAGAATTTGTTATGACCAAGCTCTATAGAAGCGCATAAATTTTCTTAAAAATCAATAATGCAACTGAAAAATTATTTAAAAATTTTTCCAGGCATAATACTTGCTTTTGTATTTTATTTAGTATCTCAGATTATAAATAATGTAATTGGTATTGAAATATTAGGTTATGCAAAAAGTCCTATTTCAACTGCAATGTTTGCAATTCTATTTGGTCTTTTTTTTGGAAATATATTTAAAATTAGAGAAGGGTTTCTTCTAGGTTTAGATTTTACACAAAAATATATTTTAAAACTTGGTATAATTTGTCTTGGAATACAACTAAAACCTTTTGAGTTTTATAAATTTGGTACTATTGCTATACCTTTAATAATCATATGTATCATTAGTGTACTTTTAATAATTAAGCTTCTTATAAAAAAATTAAAAATTTCAACAAGAATGGCATACTTAATTGCTATTGGTAGTACTGTATGTGGAACTACGGCAATAATAGCCACTGCTCCTGTCATTAATGCTAAAAAAGGTGAAGTCGCTTATGCAATTGCAAATATGACTATTTTTGGAATATTGGCAATGTTGATATATCCTTATTTTGCTAATATTTATTTTGAAGGCAACTCTTTATTTATTGGACTTTTTTTAGGTACAGCAATACATGAGACTTCTCAAGTAGCTGCAGCAGGATTAATTTATGATCAACAATTTAGTAGTCCAGAAACATTAAATATTGCAACTGTTACTAAATTAATCAGAAATACTTTTTTAATTATAATGATACCTTTGTTTGCTCTATTGTATAATAGAGGTAAAAAAAATACTCAAAATTATTCTTTAATTAAGATTTTTCCATATTTTGTTATAGGTTTTGTGGGTTTAATTATTTTAAGAAATATTGGTGATGAGTTATTTTTACAAGGTAACTACTATACTACAGAACTATGGAACTCTTTTGTTGAAAATATTAAAAATTCGGCAAAAATATTTTTAAGTATGGCTATGGCTGCAGTTGGTTTATCAACTAATTTAAAAGAAATAACTAAAATGGGTTATAAACCTTTTATAGTTGGTTTTATTGCAATGATTACTGTTGGATTAGTTAGCATTTTTGCTATGCAAGCTATTGAAAAAATATATTTTTAATTTTCAGAACTAATTGACACATAATGAGATACAGCTTTAATTTCTTCGGTACTTAATTGTCCTTCATAAGCGGGCATAATTCCAATTCCATTTGTAACTGCAGTCATTACTCTAGAAATATTTGGTCTTATCTGATTTAAATTAGGTCCAATCGCTGCATTAGATCCAGCGTCAGCCAATGCATGACAAGATGCACAACCGCCTTTATTTAAAAAAATTTCCTTACCTATTTCAAAAACAGAATCGCTTTTTGCTTGTGAAAAAACCATATTTGAAAATAAAATAAAAATTAAATAAATATATTTTTTATACATTAAGCAGCTTTTTTAAAATATTTTTTTCTTAAAGCAGAAAGAAATTTTCTAATAAATGCAGCGGCAACTCCTAACGAAACTGCAAAAACAATTGAAAATAATCCGTATAGGATTGGAACCTCATCTGAAAGTTTTCTAATAAATTGAGATAAAGGATTTAAATTTTTTACATCAATTTTAATTATTTCATTAACTGCATGATCTGCAAAAAAAGCATCATAAGCAATAGCTATTCCTACTGCCAATAACAGTACAGCCAAAAGTGTTTTTAATTCTGTGCTATCAATAGACTCACCTATTTTCTGTCCACACTGAACCCCTATAATAGATCCAGTAACTAACATAAATACTAAGATTAAATCAATTGAACCATAATTAAATGCATGAAGCACTGTTACAATTGCGCTTACAAAAATAGTTACAAATAAAGAAGTTCCTGGAATTAATCTGGTCGGCATTCCAATAATATAAATCATTGCTGGGACTAATATAAAAGCACCTCCTATCCCCATAATTGCAGCAATAAAACCTACTATTAATCCAATTATAATTGGTGTGAATGCACTTTCATATAATTTTGATTTTTGAAAACGCATTCTTAAAGGAAGTCCATGTATCCAATAATGAACATGTAATTTTTTTTTAGTTAAAATTTTTTTTCTAGCTTTATCTATTTCACCTAAACCTTCAACCAACATTGCTGTTCCAATAATGGCCAGTATGTACATATAAGCTAAAGAAATAACTATATCGATTTTCCCAATCCCCTTAAAATATGTGAAGGTTAAAATCCCAAGTAATGTTCCAAAAACACCACCAACTACTATCATCAAACCCATTTTATAATCTAAAGTATTTTTCAAATAATGTGTCGTTGAACCTGAAACAGATGTGGCAAGAATATTATTAGCTTCATTTGCTACAGCATATGTTGGAGGTACACCTAAAAAAATTAAAAATGGTGTCATTAAAAAACCTCCACCAACTCCAAACAAACCTGAAAGTATTCCGACTATTCCACTAAGAGAAAAAATTGCTAATATATTTACTGAAACTTCTGCAATGGGTAAAAAAACTTCCATAAATTCTTATTCAATAATTAAGCTTCTAATATATTATTGTCAATAAATAGATATTTAAGTATTAGAAAATTTTTTAAATTAAGGTATTTTTAGTTAACTTGTAAAAAGGTACCAACTAAAATAACACCCCAATAGGCAGATAATCCTAAAAATATGCCTGTTTTCATTTTGTTTTTTTTGATTTCAGAAGGCAGATTTTTAAGTAATTTAGGCATTTATAATCCTAAATAACACTACATAATAATTTGTCAAATAATAATTTGATATTTAAGAAAATATTTTTGAAATAATTTAGCCAATACTCTAGTAGATAGTTGCGCCAAAAACTTTAATCTCATCTCCCTCTACACCAAGAACTAACCTTCCGAGAAACTCACCCTCTATCTCTTTGCTCCTTTGTTTGAACAAGACAGTCACATATTTACCCCTACGAAGGCATCCAAATGCATCATAATCATCTGAAAGACTTGTTAGTAACTTGTTGTTAGACCATTGTTTTCCAAGTTCTACCTCATTAGCTCCAAATAACATCTGGGTTCCAAAATCTTTAGTAAAACCGCCATAATCTTTCATATTAGAACTTTTAACAAGATTGTCCCAAATAGGTTTAGCAATTGCTATAATCTCATCATCTTTTTTTTCTAAAAGATTCATACGATGTGCTTTGTTATATTAAGAAGCTTGTTTCTTCTCTTTTTCATCAACAATATGATAAACAGGGACTTTTTCCATAGAAAATTTTCCTGTTTTAGGATCACGTCTAGATACAGTCAAACAATGCCAGTTATCATCATCTAATTTCATATGGTCCCCTCTATAATAATAGCCAGGCCAACGGGTTTCTTCACGAAACATTGTATGTTCTGTTACACATTGTGAGGTCAAAGCTCTATGTTTAAGCTCCCAAGCTCTCATTAGCTGATGGTAATCCTCCGCTCCAAGATTTTCTAAGTCTTCTTCTAGCCATTTTAGTAGTTCTAAACCTCTTTTAAGCATATTAGCATTGGTCATATAGTTAGTAGCAATACCACCTACATATTCATCCATAATTCTTTGAAGACGTTGAAGACCTTGAATTGGTGATATATAGCTTGGTGAAACAGTACCACCTGTAATCTCATTTTGACCCACAGTATAGTTTTCTAAAGGTTTATAAACTGCTTCTTTAAAGTTATCACACTGTTTGTCGGTAACTTTAATTCCCTCTGCTTTTTGATCCTCAATATATTTAACAGCAGCTTTCGCAGCTAAACGACCTTCTGTGAATGAACCTGACGAAAATTTATGAGCACTACCACCAACAGTATCTCCGGCTCCAAAAAGTCCATCTATTGTCAACATTCTATTATAACCCCAAAAATATTCAGGTGGGGATAGATCTTCTGGGCCACTTACCCAAGCACCAGAACATGTAGCGTGTGAGCCCATTACATAAGGTTCAGATGTAGTTAGTTCTGGATTAGTATATTTTGGATCAATATTTTGAGATGCCCAAACAACAGCTTGTCCAACAGTCATACCTAGAAAATTTTCCCATCCAACTGTCTCTAAATGAGGATCTTGGAAAGCTTCAGTTGTTACCATTTGAATAGGTCCGCCTCCAGCCATAGTTTCTTGAATAAAAGCATGATTTCTCAAACATGTAGGTGTTGGATGATGATCGATATATTCTCCAACTAACTCTTTAGTATGATCATACCATTTCTTTTCATAATTTTCTCCATTAGCATTTTGAGTATAGGTTTTAAGGTGCAAAAAATAAGCTCCAACAGGACCATAACCATCTTTAAACCTACATAAAACAATTCGATTTTCCATTTGAGTCATTTTTGCTCCAGCAGCTATTGGTAAAGCGTAAGCAGAACCATTACTCCAAGGAGCATACCAAGTTCTTCCCATTCCTTCACCAACTGCTCTTGGTTTAAAGATGTGAGAAGCTCCACCGGCAGCAACTATTACTGTTTTTGCTCTAAAAACGTGAAAGTCACCAGTTCTCATATTAAAACCTACTGCTCCACCTACTCTATTTTCTTTTTCCTCATCCATTAAAAGATGAGTAACCATAATTCTATTATAAATTTTATCTGCAGATTTCTTTGCTGCTTCAGCTACAATTGGTTTGTAACTTTCTCCATGGATCATTATTTGCCATTTACCTTCTCTAAGATAACGTCCAGTTTTTTCATTTTTCATCATAGGCAAACCCCATTCATCAAACATATGAACTGTTGAATCTACATGACGCGCCATATCGTAACCTAAGTCTTCTCTCACCATTCCCATTAAGTCATTACGTGCATAACGTACATGATCTTCAGGTTGGTTTTCTCCCCATTGCATTCCCATATAACAATTGATTGCATACAATCCTTGAGCTACAGCTCCACTACGATCTATGTTTGCTTTCTCAACACAAACTATTTTTAAATCTCTTCCCCAATGTCTAGCCTCAAATGCTGCACCAGTACCAGCCATACCACCACCAACTACAAGTACATCACAATCTTCATAATGAGTTTTGTGTTTAGCCATTAATAATAAACTCCCTTTTTAAATGAGTCTTTAGGAACAGAAGGTAATTCACCGTCAATATTCAAACCTTCTGGCTCTGTATAAAGCCTTTGAGAATTAATTTCACCTTGATTTGGTTTATCTGCTTCAGCTAATTTAGGTATAAATTTACCCCAAGGTTTAGTTGTAATAGGAGATACAAAATCTTTTGTAGTTCCATTTCGAAATTTTATTTTCCAAGATATTGTTCCTTTTTCTTCTTCACGTCTTACTCTTACACTATGCCCCATAGGAGCAAAGTCGGCATAACCTCTAACATCAATTGCGTGGTTAGGACAAGCTTTTACACAAGAATAGCATTCCCAGCAAAAATTTGGTTCTATATTTTTTGCACGTCTTATATTTTCATCGATATGCATGATGTCAGATGGGCAAATATCCACGCAGTGGCCGCATCCATCACATCTGGTCATATATACAAATGTTGACATATTATTTTTTTCCTTCCATTAAAATTATAGATAAATAATTCATATTAATAGTGTTTTGGTGTCTCACGTTTAATTCCTAAGCCAAATTGTTCAGGTGCATCAGCTGGAGGGGGTAAATTATCCCTTGAACCATCTGCTTCAGCTAAATTTTTTTGTATTGCTGCTCCCGGTTTGTAAAACATATGAGCAAACTTAGACCAATAAACACCTCCAAATAAAATAAGATTGGATACGATATATAGAGTTAAAAATACTTTATCATCCCATCTATTTTCTAAATTCAAAGATTGAGTATAAGACCATGCTAAACCAAATGTAGCACATGCAAGTAGAGCTAATACGAATAAATCAGCTTTAATAATTCTGTACCAAGGGTAAGCTTCTGCTAAAACATCCACCCTTAAAAATAACCAAAACCAATATCCGCCAACACATGTCATTATTGCACCAACGTGCCACATAATTGGCCAAACTGTAGGAGTTATTTGATCAGATGATGTATAACAAAAAATCATTACGGCTGAAGCTATCCAAAATAAAATAGTTCCATACATTCCTAAAACATGAGCTATTCTTCTTTTGCCAGCACCTAATTCTGCAGTTGTTGCAATATCAGTAGCAACAGTTTTCGCAATTACAGTAATTTTCTCACCGGCACTAAGTTCTTTAGTTGCAGATAGTTTTGCTTTCTTTGCATTATTAAAAAAATATTTAACATTTTTTTTATGAATAATATCAACTAGGGTTCCAATTATTACTAACCCAACCATCAGGATTACAAAAGATTGTAACAGTATAGAGGGTACACTTTCGGCAAGTATAGCGAACGGATTATTTAATATCATATTATTACCCTCTAGAATCTAAATTAACTTTGAATGTTTCTAATATAGTTGAAATAATAGATCAACCGTTATATCCGACGCAATTTGTATGTAAAAATACAACTTATACTTTGCGGTTATAGTGTTGTTTTAGTGGTATCACGGACCTAACTCCGCCTTGAGGATTATCAACATCTCCTTTTCTTCTTGGAATTAAATGAATATGGCAATGAAATATAGATTGTCCCGCAACTATTCCTGAATTAGTTCCAACGTTAAAGCCTTTTACAGTAGGATCCTTAATTTCTATTTCCTTTCTTACTTTTTTAATCAATTGATTACATGCTACTATTTCACTGTCAGTTAATTCAAAATAATCTTTGATATGTCTCTTTGGGATTATTAAACAATGATGTAATGAAACTGGATAGGTATCATAACTAGCATAAGCTAATTCATTTTCAAAAGCTAATTCATTTTTTCTTATACTACAAAATAAACAAGGATTATTTGGATCTTTCATATTATTTATAGATAGAACATTTATTGATCTCTGTCTTATATAATTTAAATAAAATATTATAAAATTTTAAGCTTTTCCTCTTCCATTTAATATCATTAATAGTTTCGATAGATGCAACACCCTTTCCAGATCCAATAAGAATTATTTCATCATATTCATGTAAGGAATTAATTAAAATATTTTTTTTAACAATTCTAGAAATTTTTTTTTTAAAAAAATTATAAGTAACTCCTTTATAAATTTTGTTTATAGGAGAAAATATTTTATTTTTTTTAATAAATAAAATATTTGATGTTCCACTTTCAAATATTATTTTATTATTACATAAGCCTATATCAGACTTAGAAGTGTTCATTTTAGATAAATTTTTTAAAATCACTTTATATTTTAAATTTTTAAACTCAGGATTATAACGTTTATGATTAATTAATTTTAAATTAAATGTTAGTTTTGGCTTAAATCTTTTTCTTAATGATATTGATATAATTTTATTGTTAACAGCGACTCTTAATAGATGATTATATTTTTTATTTTTATTAATATTTTTTTTTAATAAATTAAGAATTTTTTTTTCTAAATTATTTTGGTTTAATTTATATACTTTTAAAGATTTTATTAAATTTTTAATATGATTTTTAAAAAATAAGATTTTGGCTGGTTTTCCAAAAATCCACATTGTTGTAAATATACCGTACCCATCCCAAAGATCATTAAATTTAACTTCTTTAAGATCTTTACGTTGATAAGATTTTTTTAATAAGTATGTTACCATTTTCTGTTAAAAAAGATTCAGGATGAAACTGAAAACCATAAATTTTGTCTTTATTATTTTCTATTGCCATAGCTATATTTGAAATATCACACCTCATAGTAATTTTAAAGTTTTTACTATCAAACGGCTCTTTTAACTTTAATGAATGATATCTGCCTACTTTAAAAATTTTATTTTTTTTAAATAAAGAATGATTGCTAGTTACTTTTACTTTTGATTGGTATCCATGATAAATTTTTTTTTGCTCAATAATTTTTCCTTTCTCATTATAAAGTATTTGCTGAAAACCAAGACATATACCAACAATTTTTTTTTTACCTTTATATTTTTTGTAAATTCTTGAACTAATTGGATAATCCTTTGGAGAACCTGGTCCAGGAGAAAATACGATGACATTTGAACGTTCAAGTTTTTTTTGATTTATTTTATCAAAATTATCACATTCTACGTTATCAAAATTTGAAAATTGATGAACTACATTTTGTGTAAATGAGTCTTTATGATCAATTATATAAATCATTTATAAAGATCCATTAGTGCCTTAGCTTTTATATAATTTTCATTGAATTCATGTTTTGGGTTGCTATCAATTACTACTCCTGAAGCTACAGAAATTTCAGAATAATTTTTATAATTTAAAATAGCTCTTATAATTATATTAAACCGCATATCACCGTTAAATTTAATATACCCAAAACTTCCAGTATAAATATTTCTATTTTCTCTTTCTTGAGAATTAAGTAAGTTTAATGTGCTAATTTTTGGACAACCAATTACAGAACCACCAGGCATCATTGCCTTTATAATATCAAGAGTTTTAGTTTTTTTTTTGAGTTTTCCGCCAACTAAACTTACATAATGAAATAAGTCTTTATATTCTTCAATAATTTTTTTCTTAATTATTTTGACTGTTCCCGGTATACAAATTCTAGATAAATCACTTCTTTCCATATCAACAATCATATTATGTTCTTTAGTTTCTTTAATATTTTTTTTAAAAAAATTTAAAGCTTTTTTTTTATTTATATTTTTAGTTTTTTTTAATGTTCCGGCGATTGGTTTTGTTGAAATAAAATTTCCTTTTTTCGTTATAAGATTTTCAGGAGAACAGCTGATTATAGAAAAATTTTTATCTTTAATTAAAAAAGCTTCAGGTGCTAAATTACTTTTAGAAAGTCTACAAAAAAAATCTAAAGGATCTATTTTAGATTTATTGTTATATTTAGTACATATTTTTATCTGATAAGTTTCTCCTAATTTAATCTTTTTTTTAAATTTATTAAAAATTTTTTTATAAGATTTCTTATTTATATTTATCTTAAAATTACTAGTATCTAATTTTTTTTGTGAAGTTATATAATTAAGTTTATTAGCTAATTTTATCTTTTTTTCTGGTTTATAAAATATTCCTTTAGGAAATTTTAACCCTTTTTGTTTAGGTAATTTTATACCAATTAAATTATTTAAAATTTCATATCCAAAAAAACCAATAAATAAATTTGTATCTTTTTTTTTTCTATTAAATTTAGTTGTTTTATTAATAAAATTTTTAATATTTTTATTTGTTAAAATAATTTTTTTTGAAAAATTAGTATATAAATCAAATCCTTTTTCAGATTTGTAAATTATAAAAGGTTTTTTAGTCTTATTTATATTTATAAGATAGTTTTGTTTAATCAATTTTTACTCTGTTTGTAATCTTAATACTGGCTTTTCTTTAATTGGTAAATGTATAATCGCTGCAAAAATTGATAATGCAATTGCTAAATACCACGCATAATCATATGACCCGTAAAGATCATAAAATAACCCTCCTAAATATGCTCCAAAAAAAGATCCTATCTGATGACTAAGAAAAACCAAACCATATAATAATCCTAAGTACTTAGTTCCAAATATATGTGCAACTATACCAACTGTAGCTGGTACTGTAGAAAGCCATAAAAAACCAAAACTTGCACCAAATAAAAATGCTGTTACGTTGCTGGCTGGTAAGGAAATAAATAATATAATTGAAATACCTCTAAGAAAGTAAATTCCACTAAGAATAATTTTTTTACTCATTTTTGTCGACATGTAACCACTCAATAACGATCCAAATATATTAAAAAAACCTACTAAAGATAAAATCATTGCAGCTGTCCAATCATCAAGCCCTCTATCTATTACATATTTTGGTACATGGGTTCCTACTAGTGTAATATGAAAACCACATACAAAAAATCCAGCAGTTAATAATACATAACTTTTATTTTGAAATGCCTCTTTAAGTGCACCAATTGTAGATTGACTATTGGGCTTTTCGATTGTTTGTTTTAAAGTTGGAGATCTTACAAAAAAAGCAATTATTAATCCAAAAATTAAAAAAATCATAAAGAAAAATAATGTCTCTACCCACCCATAATTATTCAATGAGTAATTTGTAAATAATGGCGATAAAAAATATCCAAACGAACCAACAGATGTTACTAAACTCATTGCAATAGTTCTATTTGATAAAGGGAAATGTTTACCAACAATAGACATTGGAATGCTTATTGCAGTTCCTCCACAACCAATACCTATCAAAAGTCCTAAATGGATCTGAAAAAACAAACCTGTATTTGGGCCAGAATATAAAAAGTATATTCCAACAATGTAAAAAACAAATGCAAGACTTATAGCTTTGTGTCCACCATATTTATCTGCTATGGCTCCAAAAATTGGCCCAGATAAACCCCAACCTAACATTTGAATACCTATTGCTAAACCAAATTCTGTATTTGAAATACCAAGATCTCTATTAAAATCCATAAAGAACATTCCAAAAACTTGTCTTACACTTAAAGATATCAATACAACTAAACAAGCTGCAATAAGAGTAGTGAGTGCAGTATTATTTTGTATAAATTTTTCAGAACTCATTTAATGAACTTAAGAGATTTTTTTAAATCTTCAATCAAATCTTTTGGATCTTCCAAACCGATATGTAATCTTACCAAATGTTCATCTTTACCAAGTTTTAAAAATTTTCTATTACCTTGCTCTCGAATATCTTGATGTAAAGCAAGACTTTCAAATCCTCCCCAACTATATCCATATCCAAATAATTTTAATGAATTAACAAATTTAATAATTGAACTTTTATTTTTTGATTTAATTTTGAGACCCATTAATCCTGACGCTCCTGAATAATATTTTTTCCACATTCTAAAATTGAATGAATTTTTTTTATAAGGATATAAGAGTTTAATTTTTTTATTTTTTGACAAATATGCAGCAATTTTTTTTGCATTTGACTCATGTTTATCTAATCGAACATCTAATGTTCTTAAACCTCTTATTATTAAATAAGCATCATCAGGTCCTAATCTTAAACCCGTAATTTTATTTGTTTTTTCTACATCTTTAAATACTTTTTTGTTAACTGCTAAACTTCCACACATAACATCTGAATGCCCAGAATAATATTTAGTTGCAGAAACTATTGACATATCAAAACCTAATTTAATTGGCTT
>SHAN01000029.1 GCA_004213155.1 Candidatus Pelagibacterales bacterium | reverse complement strand
AAAGAAGAAAAAAAATCTTATATAATTAATTTTTTTAGTAACGTTGCTATAGATAATTCTAAAATTATTTTTTCCACAACATTCATTATTATTATTCTTAGTATTTATGGAATCAGTAAATTAGAAGTTGAAAATAGTTTTATAAACTACTTTAATAAAAATACCGAAATATACAAAGGTATGAAACTTATAGATGAAAAACTTGGTGGTACAACACCGCTTGAAGTTATTATTAAATTTGCAGAAAAAACAAAAAAAGATGAAATAATAGAAGATGATAATGAATTTGAAGATTGGGATGAAGATAATTCAGATAATGAAAAATATTGGTTTACAATTAATAAAATTGAAAAAATTAATAAAGTTCATGAATATCTAGATAGCCTTGAAGGTGTTGGAAAAGTTATTTCTTTCTCATCAATATTAAAAGTGGCAGAACAATTAAATAATAATAAAAAACTTGGAACTTTAGAAATGGGAGTTTTGTACAATAAAATACCAGATTCTATAAAAGAAGAAATAATCAATCCTTATATTTCAATCGAAGATAACGAAGCAAGAATAAGTTTAAGAATTAAAGATTCTGATGAAAATCTAAGAAGAAATGAATTAATTAAAAAAATTAACTATGATATTGAAAATAAACTTGGATTTAAAAAGGATGAATTTAAATTAGCTGGAGTTTTAATTTTATTTAATAACTTATTGCAAAGCTTATTCAAATCTCAAATCTTAACTTTGGGTTTTGTTATGATAGGTATTTTTTTAATGTTTTTAATATTATTCAAAAATATAACTTTATCTATAATTGGAGTAATACCCAATTTTATTGCTGCTTTTTTTATTTTAGGAATTATTGGGTTAGCTGGAATACCTTTGGATATGATGACAATTACTATAGCAGCAATAACCATTGGTATAGCAGTAGACAACAGTATTCACTATATTTATAGATTTAAAGAAGAATTTTTACTTAAAAAAAATTATGAAACTACATTAAAGCATTGTCATTCAACAGTAGGATTAGCTATATTAAATACTTCTATAACAATAATATTTGGTTTTTCGATATTGATTTTTTCTAATTTTATTCCAACTATCTATTTTGGAATATTTACAGGTATAGCCATGTTATTAGCAATGGTTTCGGTTTTAACATTGTTACCAAAATTAATTTTAGTAATTAAACCATTTGGAATAGAAACAAAATAATTAATAATGTTAGAAAATATTTTAAATAATATATCTAGTTTTGATTTAATATATTTATTAATTTCATTAATAACTATTTTTCAATGTTTTAGAAAAGGTTTTATTTTAAGTTTATTGTCAGCTTCAAAATGGCTCCTGGCATTTGTAATAACTATAATATTAGTGCCTAAAATTAGACCTTGGGCGACAAAATATATCGATTCTAGTAACCTTCTTGATATTATACTTGGTGTAGGAATATTTATTATTACAATATTTATAGTTTTATTAGTAAGCAGAACCATAAGCAATGTTGTTAAATATTCTGGCTTAGGTTTTTTAGATTCTTTTTTTGGTATTATATTTGGTGTATTTAAAGGCTATGTAGTATCTGTTGTATTATTTTCTATAATTAATTGGTTTTATATGTATGAAAAATGGCCCATTAAGGCAGAAAAATCATTTACCTTTTCTTATGTTTATAAAGGGAGTAAATTCTTAATTGAAGAATTTCCTAATGAAAAAAATTATAAAGACACAAAAGAGCAAATTGAAAAAATATAATCCTAAAATTAAAGAAGAATGTGGCGTTTTTGGCATAAGTAATGTTGAAGAGGCATCCGCTTTAACAGCACTTGGGTTGCATGCGCTCCAGCATAGAGGTCAAGAAGGTTGTGGAATTATTTCATACGATGAAAAAAATTATCATGCAGAAAAAAGATTTGGTTTAGTTGGTGATAATTTTAATAACGAAAAAATTTTAAAAAATTTACCTGGAAAATTTGCTATTGGACATAATAGATATAGCACTACTGGTGGAACAACAATTAGAAATATTCAACCATTCTTTGCAGACACTTATAATGGTGGGATTGGAATTTCTCATAATGGGAATATAACAAATGCTATTACATTAAGAAATAAATTAGTAAAAGAAGGAGCTATTTTCCATACAACCTCAGACACAGAAACCATTGTTCAATTAATAGCTAAATCTAAAAGAATTAAGACAATAGAAAAAATTACTGATGCTCTATTTCAAATACAAGGAGGTTATGCTTTGGTAATGCTTACCCAAAATACTCTAATTGGAGTTAGAGATCCTTTTGGTATAAGACCGTTAGTTATTGGTAAAATAAAAAATTCATATGTATTTGCATCAGAAACTTGTGCTTTAGATATAATAGGAGCAAAATATATAAGAGATGTTGAAAATGGCGAAATAGTTTATATTGAAAAAAATGAATTAAAAAGTGTTAAACCTTTTCCTATTAAAAAAACAAGACCTTGTGTATTTGAATATATTTATTTTTCAAGACCAGATAGTATTTTAAGTGGTAAAACAGCTTACGAATATAGAAAAAACTTTGGAGTGGAATTAGCTAAAGAAACAAACATTGAAGCAGACATAATTGTTCCTGTACCAGATTCTGGAAATGCTGCTGCTCTTGGATTTAGTCAGTATACAAAAAAAAAATTTGAATTAGGATTAATAAGAAATCATTATGTTGGCAGAACATTTATTGAACCTTCTCAAAAAATAAGAAGCCTAGGAGTAAAATTAAAACTAAATGCTAATAAATCTTCAATAAGCAATAAAAAAATTATTTTAATTGATGACTCCTTGGTTAGAGGAACAACTTGTTATAAAATTGTAAAAATGCTTTATGATGCTGGTGCAAAAGAGGTTCATGTGAGAATTGCATGTCCAGAAATAAGATATCCTGATTTTTATGGAGTTGATACACCTACAAAAGAAGAATTATTAGCAGCAAATAAAAGTAATGATGAAATTTGTAAATATATAGGAGCTAAGTCTTTAAAGTTTTTATCTATTAATGGTTTATATAAAGCTATGGGATTTGATAAAAGAAATAACACATATCCACAGTTAACAGATCATTATTTTACGGGAGATTATCCAGTAGAACCAGTCGATCATTTAGGGAATAATAAAATAACTCAACTATCTTTATTAAGTACTGGTTCAAATAATTAATTATGAAAAAAGTAAAATTTATTGAAATGAAAAATGGGTCTAAAGATGATTATTTATTACTTGATAAATATGAAAAAGAATACATTGATAAGACAGCAGACAGAATAATAAAGTATTTAAATTCATATAGCGAAACTTTAGAAGGTTATCAAGTTAGTAGACTTGAACATTCATTACAGGCTGCAACTAGAGCTTTAAAAGATAAGGCTAGTGATGAAATGATAGTTGCAACATTATTACACGATATTGGTGACGATCTAGCTCCATTAAATCATTCTGAATATGCAGCAGCAGTATTAAAGCCCTATGTTAGTGAAAAAACCCATTGGATACTTCAAAAACACGGTGAATTTCAAATGTATTACTTTGCTCATCATCTTGGTGCGGATAGAAATAAAAGAGATAAATATAAAGATCATAAATATTATAATGATTGTTTAAAATTTTGTGAAAAATGGGATCAAAATTCATTCGATCCAAACTACAAAAGTCTTACACTAAAAGATTTTGAACCATTAATTAGAAAAATATTCTCAAGAAAACCTTATTCTATTTAATAACAGGAATATAAATTGGAAAATTTATTAAAAAAAGAAAAAAGTCCATACTTAAAGCAACATGAAAATAATCCTGTTCACTGGTTTCCTTGGGGAAAAAATGCAATCGATAAAGCTAAAGAATTAAAAAAACCTATTTTTTTAAGCGTTGGATATGCTAGTTGTCACTGGTGTCATGTGATGGCACATGAAAGTTTTGAAGACACGAATACTGCAAAAATTATGAATGAAAAATTTATTAATATCAAAGTTGATCGAGAAGAAAGACCTGATTTAGATTTTGTATTTCAAAAAAGTTTAGCTGTATTAACTGGGACTCAAGGTGGTTGGCCTCTTTCAATGTTCTTAGACGAAAATGGAGTGCCATTTACAGGAGGAACTTATTTTCCACCAAAAGAAATGCAAGGAAGACCAAATTTTATTAAAGTGTTAAATAATGTTTCTGAGGTTTATAATTCAAATAGAGAAAAAATAATAAATCAGGCTCCACAAATGAGAATGGTTTTTGATGAATTAAATAAAAAAACTTCAGTGATAAACCAAGATCTAACTCCGTATATAGATAGAATATTACCTTATTTAGATCAAAAATTTGGAGGATTTCAAGGAAGCCCAAAATTTCCTCAATTCTATGTATTTGAAACATTATTTTATTTTTATAGAAAGAATAAGGATAAAAAGTATTTAGAACCTGTAGAAAAATTATTATTTAATGTTTGTTCTAGAGGTTTATATGATCATTTATCTGGAGGTATAGCAAGATATACTGTTGATGCAGAATGGGTCATCCCCCACTTTGAAAAAATGCTTTATGATAATATCTTATTTGTAGATTTATTAACTCAATTTTATCAATTTACAAAAAATGATTATTATAAAGAAAAACTTATTCAAACTATAAATTTTATATCAAGAGACTTTATAAACAAAGATGATCTATTAGGTTCTGCTTATGATGCAGATAGTGAAGGGATAGAAGGGAAATTCTACGTATGGGATTATAAAGAATTAAGTGAGATTCTTAAATCTGATTTTGATTTTTTTAAAGATAAATTTGATATTACAGAGTCTGGAAATTGGGAGAACAAGAATATATTAGTTGAAAAAAATCAAATTAAATTAAGTGATATTGAAAAAAATAAATTAAATGAAATCAAAAAAAAATTAAATGTTGAAAGAAATAAAAGAATAAAACCATTTTTTGATGATAAAACACAAACTGATTTAAATTCTTATTGGATATCATCAATTCTGAAAGCTTCGATAATACTGGAGGATGATCAATTAACATCAAGTTCTATAAAATTATTTGATCAACTAGAAAAAAGATTAAATAACGTTATTTTTCATACAGATTTAAATGCTACTGTGCCTGCATTTCTTGAGGACTATACATATTATTCCTCAATGCTGATTTATTTTTATGAATTTACAGGAGATATAAAATATCTTCAAAAAGCAGAAGTAAAAATGAAAGAGACTTGGGAATTATTTTTTGATGATAAAAAAGAAATACTACAAAAAAACCCTTTAAATAAAAATGATTTATTTGTAAATCCTGTTGATATTAATGATAATAATATTCCAAATGGAAATTCTGTTTATTTAAATATTTGTCAAAAATTAGAAATAATAACAAACAAGAAAGAATGGAAAGATAAATTTGAAATACTAAAAAAATCATATCATTCATTTATAAATTTGAACTCAACACAAATGTTTAGTTATATTAAAATGCTTGATTTTGCAGAAAATAGTATTTCAATTACATTTTATGGTAAAGAAAAAACAAATACAGATATAAAAAAATTCTTACAAAAACGTTTTTTTGGAAGAGCTATTTTTATATATAAAAATGATCAAAATAATAATTTTATAATTATATGTAAAAATCAAACTTGTTCTGATAAACTTATTTCAATAGAACAAGTAGAAAAATATATTAATAATAATTTTAATAATGATAACTAATATTGAACATATAGTAAATTATTTTAAATCTGGAATTAAAGATTATAATGAATTTAAAATAGGAATTGAGCATGAAAAATTTATATTTAATAAAGCAACAAATAAAAGAGTAGATTATAATACCATTCTTAAAATGTTTGAGACTTTATACGAATTTGGATGGAAACCGTTATTTGAAAATAAAAATATTGTTGGCCTTAAAAAAAATGGTAAAAATATTACTTTAGAACCTGGTAACCAAATAGAACTTTCAGGTGAAAAATTAAACAATATACATGAAGCATGCTCAGAATCACAAAATTATTTATTCGAACTTAATCAAGTATTGCAAAAATTAAATTTAAAAATAGTTAGTGCTGGATTTGATCCAATATCAAAACTTTCTGACGTACCTAACAACCCAAAACTAAGATATAAAATTATGACTAAAGATATGCCGAAAAATGGTAAATTAAGTTTAGACATGATGTATAGGACTTGTGGAACACAAATAAACCTAGACTATAAATCTGAAGAAGATTTTATAAAAAAATTTAAAATTGTTAATTCAATTGTTCCAATTTCTATAGCTTTGTTTGCAAACTCTTCAATTGTTGAAAAAAAAAATAGTAAATTTTTATCTTATAGATCTAAAGTTTGGCAATATACATCTAGAGGTGGTTTGCCGAAAGTTTTTTTAGAAAATATTAATTTTGAAAAATATGCATATTTTATAATGAGTTCTTCAATCCTTTTTATTCAAAAAGGTAATGAACATATTTCAGGCAATAAATATTTATTTTCAGATTTTATGAATGGTAAAATTACAGAATTAAAAAATCAAAAACCTACTAAAAAAGATTTGGCTACACACCTAAGTACAATATTTACTGAGAATAGACTTAAAAAATATATAGAACTAAGATCAATGGATGCTTGTGGTTGGGATTGTCTATGTGCTGGACCTGCTTTTAATACTGGAATCTTATATGGGAATTTAGATAAAACTTATGAATTGGTATCAAAGTGGGATAAAGATAAAATTATAAATGCTTATATAGAAGCACCGAAAAAAGGTTTTAACACCCAGTTAATGGGCAAAGATTTATTTTATTGGGCTTCATTATTAATAAATATAGCCAAAGAAGGTCTAGAAAATAGAGATATAACTAGCAAGAGTGGATATAATGAAACTAATTATTTAAAACATCTAGAAACAATAATTAATAATAAAACAACAAATGCAGATCATATGATTAATAGATTTTCGAAAAATGAAGATTTAAAAGATTTATATGATAAATAAAATTGTAGCAATTCAAGGAAATCACCCAAAAAAACTTAATCCAATTAGTGATACAACTATCTTCTTGGCAAATGAAATCCAAAAAAAATATAAAATTTTTTACTACGAACCAAAGAACCTATCAATAATAAATAATGATGTTATAGCAAAAGGATACTTTTTAAAATTTAATTATTTAAATAAGAAAAAATATAAAATTATAAGATATCAGAGCCTGAATTTAGCAAAATGTAAATTTTTATTAATAAGACAAGATCCACCATTTAATTTAGAATATATTTCTACTACGTACATATTGGATAAAATTAAACATAATGTAAAAATTATTAATAACCCTACTTCTATTAGAAATATTTCAGAAAAATTATACTCTGTTTTTTTTCATAAATTTATGCCTAAAACAATTTTCACTAAAGATATTAATGAAATTAAAAAATTCTATAAAAAAAATAAAAAAATAATTATTAAGCCAATTCATAGTTACGGTGGTAATGATATTCATCTTATAAAGAATTCTTTTAATAAAAAAAAAATACTTAATTCCATTAAAAAACATGGTCATATAATGTGTCAAAAATTTTTACCTAAAATTAAGTATGGAGATAAAAGAGTTTTTTTAATCAATGGAAAAATATGCGGATCAATATCTAGAGTTCCAAAAAAAGGTTCCTACTTAAGTAATATGAGCAAAGGGGCTAAACCTATATTGACTAAATTAACAAAAAAAGAAAAAAAAATTTCTAATATTCTTGCAAAGACTTTAATTAAAGAGAACATATATTTTGCCGGTATTGATTTTATAGACCAAAAATTAAATGGAGATATTAATGTAACGTCTCCAACAGGATTAAAAACTTATTATGATTTGTCTAAAATAAATTTAGCTAATATTTTTTGGAAAGGATTAAAGGCTTGAATAATTTAAATAACCAACAAAAAGGATCTTTATTGGCATTTATAGCTGTAATGTTCATTACACCAGACTCTCTTTTTATTAGATTATCTAATATTGACACATGGGGAATGCTTTTTTATAGAGGTGCAATTCCTTTTGTAGTTGTTTTAACTGGTCTTTTATTTTTTTATAAAAATAATTTTTTAAAAGCACTCCTAGGTGTAGGATACCCTGGCATTTTTTACGTTTTAAGTTTTTCTATTTGTAATATTACTTTTATTATATCAATTCAAAACACTAATGTTGCGAATACACTTATCATGATAGCTATGGCTCCTATGATTTCAGCAATACTAGGTGCTATATTTCTAAAAGAGTTACCTGATAAAAAAACATGGATTGCAATAATTATCACCTTTATTTCAGTCACATATATATTTTATGATTCTGTTCAACTTGGAAATATTATGGGTGATATTTTTGGTCTAATAACGTCTTTTGGATTAGCTGTTAACGCTATATTGGTAAGATATGCTAAGGATAGAGATCTTGTACCATCTGCAGTTATAGGTAAGCTTTGTGTTGCTATATTTGCCTTTTTCTTTGTTGAAAGCTTTGATCTAATTGGAAACGATCTAATAATTATACCATTAATGTGCGTTATGTGTGTTGCTCTACCCTTTGTTTTAGTCACAATTGCTCCAAGATTTATTACTGCGGCTGAAGTAAATTTATTTTTTCTACTAGAAGTTATTCTTGGTCCAATTTGGGTTTGGATGGTTATTAAAGAACAGCCTTCAATTGAAACGATCCAAGGGGGTGTGGTTATAATTTTAGCTATAGCTATTCATTCATTTATGAGCCTTAAAAAAAACACAAATTAAAATTACTTACTTGATTTATTAATACAAAAAATAGCAATTCAAATAATGTTTAAAGTTCTAAAAAATTCTTGGGCCCTTTTTACTGGTATAGGGATTATGATGATAGCTCATGGTCTTCAAGGTAATTTAATGGGTGTTAGATCAGTTATAGAAAATTTTAATGTAGTAACAACTGGAATATTTATGTCTGGATATTACGTTGGTTATTTTTTAGGATCTCGTACAACTCCTATTCTAGTTTCAAAAGTTGGGCATATTAGAGTATTTGCTGCTTTTGCTTCAATGGCTTCTTTAAGTGTTTTGATAGTTGTTGTTTTTGTAAATCCTGTAGTTTGGACTATTGCAAGATTTATCACCGGAATAAGTTTGGTTAGCTGTTATATTGTTGCTGAAAGTTGGTTAAACGATAGAGCTACAAATAAAAATCGTGGTCAATTATTATCTGCATATATGATCATACTTTTTCTTGGTTTAGCAATAGGTATGTTATTGTTAAATGTTGGAAGTCCTACTAGCTATGAACCCTTTATATTAGTTTCGTTATTAATGTCTGCAGCACTTGTTCCTATATTGTTAACAAAAAGATCAGCTCCAAAATTTAAAAAAATTGGAACTATTAGCATGAAAGAATTATATAAAATTTCGCCTTTGGGAACTGTAAGTTCGTTTTGTACAGGAGTAATACATTCTGCTTTATTTTCACTTATGGCTGTATATGCTGCAACAGTTAATTTTACAATTTTAGAAATATCAATTTTATTATTTATTATAACTATCTCTGGAGCATCAGCTCAAGCTCCTATTGGTTATATTTCTGACAAACTTGATAGAAGATTGGTTATAATAATTACTTCTATTGGAAGTGCTTTATTTGCTTTTTTTTCTATAATTATATCTGATGTTTCATTAAATACATTTTGGAATTTAAATTTTAATACTGAATTAGGAATTGGAAAAATTTTATTTTTTATATTTATTGGCTTATATGCAAGCTTAAGTTTACCTTTGTTTTCTTTAAATCTAGCTCATACCAATGACTATGTACCAAAAGAAAAATTTGTAGCTGCTGGTGGTGGATTACAATTAATTTTTGGAATAGGAGCAATAGGTGGACCAATAGTATGTACTTTGTTTATGACCTTTTTTGGTATAAATGGATTTTTTATATTCTTAATTATTTTTCATATAATTATAAGTATTTTTGGTTTTTGGAGAATGACACGAAGACAAACTGAAGATAATCCAGACTCTACTTTTACACCATTGCCTGTATCTATTACTCCTGCAGGATTACAATTGGATCCAGATGTCCCTGTAGATTTAGAGAAAAATAATTCAAATTAAGACTTATTAAATTAGCAAAAAGACTTATAACTAAACTAAACCATTAATTATAAATCAAATAGCTATTTTAAAGCAATTAGACTCATGGTTTAGGATTTGTTAGTCTTCATTAATGATTAAATTTATTCTGCCAGCTATAATTGTCCTTCTCATTGTAGTATTCTGGGAAATAATCACTGAAATAGTATTCAAAAAATTTAATATAAGGTTGAATTATATTATTATGAGCGCTTTGGTAATAACTGTCACTATAATAATTTTATTAATATAAAGTTTGCACTACTTTATTTACTCTTTCTTTACCATTAGGGATCAATCCTTCTAAAAAGGTATGACACTGATCTGTTTTTACTTTGTCATATTTTGAGCCATAATACTTATCAACTGCTTTATTCACTCCTTCATCCCAATTTGTTTCAGGAACACCAGTTTCTAAAGCATATGCTTTTAAAACTTTTACTGAGGCCATAGATTTTTCTTTCATACTGTATTCAAAAGTTTCTCCAGCTGGTAAAAAGTAATTAGCCATATAGATCCCACTACATTCCCAGGCTTTTGATTTATTAGCATCGTTCATCTCTGCGTAAGTAGGGAATGAAAAGAAAATACTTATAATTACAAATATTATCTTATTCATTTTTTATCCTTCCTTTTTTTTAGTTAAATCGTAGATCATGTAACTACCCATAACCTCATCCATGATAGGTTTTGATACTTCGGTTCCTTCAATAAACTTAATTAAAGCAGCTTCATCAGTACAAAATATTTTAAACATCACTGCACTTTTATCAGGTGTTACTGACGCCATAGTTTTTTCTACTACAGCAACTTTTGCTCTTTCAGCTAATCCTTCTGGAGATTGCATAAATCCCATAAATTTTTCGAATTTACCTTCTCCTTCTTTAAACTTAGCTACTACTAACATTTCTTTTTCCATTTTTTTTCCTTTCATTTAATTGTTATTATTAATTATTCACTGAAAATAAATCTCATTTCATCTTCAATAGTTCCTTCAATTGCAACTTTCTTTAATTGTTTTTGAAGACTTTAATATTTTTTATTTACTTTTTTTTTTAATAATAAATTTTAACTTTAAGAATATTTTATTACATATTTGTTAAATGGTGCTGCGTCATATTAGAATATCAAGTATGTAAGGAATTCATGCAATTAAAAATTGAAACACAGCCTATACCCTCGACCTTTAGAATGAAAAAGCTTTTAGGGATAATAGTTCTAGGTTTGTTGCGAAAACTAAAGATATGTCTTACAAAAGTATTTAAATGAAACTTATATTTTTTATAATTTTTTCGATATCATTAACTGGAAGTAGCATTGCACATAATCATTTTCCAATTACTACAGAATCTAAAATAATGATAGAGAGAGGAAAATTAGCTTATCAAGATAATTGTGCTTCTTGTCATATGGTAAA
>SHAN01000028.1 GCA_004213155.1 Candidatus Pelagibacterales bacterium | reverse complement strand
TATAAGATTGTAAAAATTCCACTATCAACATGAGTTTCGCAACCCAAAGGAACTCCATCATCTTTAGATATTTCTATTGGTTTGTTTTGTTTTGAATAATAATTGAAACGTAAAGTACTTAGAGTTTTAAGTCTTGAAAATGCTAATTTTGAACTTTTAATATCTTTTTTATAAATTTTAATAATACTTTTAAACAAAATTTCTCCTAATATAAAAATTTGACTATAATAATTTTCTAATACTTTTATAGATTGTTTATTTATAGATTTATTAAGCTCAATATATTCAATGTATTGATTTTTTAATTTGGATGCATAGCTTTTATTAACTTTTAAATCACCAATATCTAAACCTTCTTTTCCATTAACATCATTTGGAAAATATCCTCTATATGAATTTTTATTATTTTTATTCCATTTTTTTGGAGCTAACTTCATTTTATTTTTATTTGATGAATTAAAAAAATTATTTGCAATTTTAGCCACATTATTAATATTTTTTTTATTTATACCATGTCCAGTAATTTGAAAAAAACCTACATTTATTGATGCTTTATTAATATTATTTAGAGCAATTAATGATTTTTTAGAACCAAATTTTTTATTAATAATAGATGAAATATTAATTGTAGGAATAAAACTTTTTTTCATTTAGGCAGCAAAATTTTACGTTAATATTTGTATTTATTGTAATTATTTTTATTTAAGATTACATTTATTTTATAGAAATTAAAGATCAAAAATGATTATATTATTAACTAATGCAATCAATAAAAATACAACCTAAATATAATATTAATACAAATCCCAGAATTGGTCTTATTGCTTTAGCCAGTGATTTTATGATTGAAAAAGATTTTATAAATGTAATTAAAGAAAAAAATATTGATTTTTTTGTTAATCGTATAGAATGTTATAATCCACTAACTAGCGAAAATTTAATCAAAATGTCAGAAAAAGTTACGGAAGTTACTAAAGATATTCTTCCAGACCAAAAAATAGATTGTGTAGTATATGGCTGTACTTCGGGAACGATCGCGGCTGGATATAAGGCAATTGAAAAAAAAATAAAATTAGCTAAACCAGAAGCAAAGGTAACTACCCCAAGTACTGCAGCAATTAAAGCGTTAAAAAAACTAAATATTAAAAATATTTCAGTTTTTACACCCTATAGTAAAAAATTAAATGACGATGTGGTAGAATATTTTAAAAAAGAAAATTTTAATGTTACATCAAATTCATATTTTGATATTGAGTCAGATTTTGATATTGGAAAAGTTGATCAAAATTATTTATACAACGTTCTCTCAAAAGTAGAACTTAATGGAGCAGAAGCTCTTTTTGTTTCTTGCACAGCTTTACCTGTTTTACAAATAATTGATAAACTTGAAAAAAAATTAAACAAAGTTGTTTTGTCTAGTAATCAAGCATTAATATGGGATACTTTAGAAAATATTGGTAAAAATAATTCAATAACTGGTTTTGGAAAATTATTTAATTCAAATTAATTATGTTATTTACAAAAGAAGAATATAAGCAAAGATTAAAAAAAGTACAAAATGCCATGCAAGAAAAGGGTATAGAACTTTTAATTTCCCAAGATACTAACAACATGAATTATTTAACAGGTTATGATGCTTGGTCTTTTTATTATGCACAATGCGTTATTGTTCATGTAAATGCGCAGGAACCAATTTGCTGGGTAAGAGCTCAAGATGCTGGCGGAGCTTATATTAAAACATATTTAAAAGACGAAAATATTATTCAATATCATGAAAAATATATCCATACATGGCCATTGCACCCATATGATAATTTAGTAGAAATTATTAAAGAAAAAAAATGGGATAAACTTTGTATTGGTCTAGAAATGGATAGTCATTATTTTACAGCATATTGTTATGAAAAAATTAAACAAGGCTTACCTAATGCAAAACTAAAAGATTCTGAAAGATTAGTAAATTGGGCAAGATTGGTAAAATCTGATGAAGAGATTAAACTAATGAAGTCAGCAGCACTAATCTCAGAAAAAGGAATGAAAACTGCAATAGAAATAATTAATCCAGGAGTTAGGCAATGTGATGCAGTAGCAGAAATTCAAAAAACTTTATTTAACGGAACACCAGAATTTGGAGGTGAGTATGCTAGTATTGCAACACTATTACCGACTGGCAAAGGAACGTCAGCATCTCATTTAACTGCTACAGATGATAAATTTGTTACAGGAGAAGCAACTATTATTGAACTTTCTGGAGTTTATAAAAGATACCATGCGCCAATGGCCAGAACAGTTTTATTAGGTAAAGCGGAACAAAAAAAAATAGATGCAATGAAAGCAACAAACGAAGCTTTAAATGCTGGAATTTTGGCAACTAAACCTGGAAATAAAGCCGATGATGTTGCTCAAAGTTTTTGGGCAGTGTTAGATAAATATAACATTAAAAAAGAGTCTAGAACAGGTTATTCAATCGGAATAGGTTATCCACCAGATTGGGGTGAGCATACTTTAAACATATCAAAAGGAGATAAAACAATTTTACAACCTAATGTTTGTTTTCATATGATTGCTGTAATGCAATTTGGTGATTGGGGTGTTGAGGCCTCTGAATCAATCAGGGTAACAGAAAATGGATCTGAATTATTCTGCAATTTTTCAAGAGATTTACATATTAAATAAAAAACTTGATTAAAAACTCTACAAATGTTTTAAATTCTCGATGTCAAAAAACAATCAATTTGTAAAGTTTGATAAAGTAGATAAAAGCTACGATGGTAAAATATTAGTAGTTAAAGATTTAAATTTAGATATTGCAGAAGGTGAATTCATAACAATGTTAGGACCTTCTGGATCTGGAAAGACAACTTGTTTAATGATGTTAGCAGGTTTTGAGACTCCAACAAATGGGGAAATATATTTAGATAATAATAAAATTTCAAATATACCACCACATAAAAGAGGAATTGGAATGGTTTTTCAGAATTATGCATTATTTCCACATATGACAGTTTATGAAAATTTAGCTTTTCCACTCAAAGTAAGAAAAATACCAAAAGATGAAGCAGATAAAAAAATTGATAAAGCTCTATCAATGGTTTCACTTCAGGGATTTGAAGCAAGAATGCCAATGCAATTATCAGGTGGACAACAACAAAGAGTTGCAGTTGCTAGGTCATTAGTTTTTGATCCAAAAGTAGTATTAATGGATGAACCTTTAGGAGCTTTAGATAAAAATTTAAGAGAGAGTATGCAATATGAAATTAAACATATTCATGAAAGTATTGGTGTGACAGTTGTATATGTTACGCATGATCAAAGTGAGGCTCTTACAATGTCAAATCGGATTGCAGTATTTAATGAAGGAAAAGTTCAACAGCTTTCAAACCCAGATAAATTATATGAGGAGCCTGTGAATTCTTTTGTTGCAGAATTTATCGGTGAAAACAATACTTTTAGAGGTGAGATAATTGATGCATCTAAAACACAATGTAAAGTTAAGCTAGATAGTGGTGCTGATATTTTGGCTAACCCAATAGTTGTTAAAAATAAAGGAGAAAAAACTACAGTTTCTTTAAGACCAGAGAGAGCAATTATAAATCCCCCAGAAAAAATGGATAATAATCATAAAGGTAAAATTGAAGAAGTTATCTATCATGGAGATCACACAAGACTTAGGGTTGATTTATTAGGGAATAAAGAATTTATACTTAAAGTTCCAAATAGTTCTGCAAGAATGGATATTAAAACTGGTAACGAAATTAGTATTGGTTGGAACAGTTTAGACTGCAGAGCTTTAGACCCTAAATAAGCTTTATTAATCAATAAATTTTATCAAACTCAGTAGTTGACTCTTTATATCTATCTTGTTGTAATCAGTTTTTTATAAAAACGTTTAAACGGAGGATAAATGAAAAAATTAAGTAAATTATTACTTACTCTATCTTTTGCTCTTTCTATAACTACATCAGCATTTGCAGTAACTGTTGCATCTTGGGGTGGAGCTTATACAGAATCTCAAAAGTTAGGATATGGTGATCCAACAGCCGCAAAATTAGGTGTTGATATTAACTGGGTTGATTACTCAGGTGGATTATCAGAAGTTAAAGCACAACAAGAAGCAGGCGCAGTTGTTTGGGATATAATGGACGTGTTTGCTATGGATACTATAACTGGATGCGACGAAGGAATTTTTGTAGAATTTGATTTTGACAAAGACTTTCCACCAGCTCCAGATGGAACTCCTGCTAGTAAAGATTTCTTTACTGGAATGCCTTCTAAATGTGCTGTAGGAAATATTTTATATTCTTGGAACTACGCATATAACAGTGATAATGTTAAGGGTACTCCAAAAACTATTAAAGATTTCTTCAATACTAAAAAGTTTCCTGGAAAAAGAGCAATTTATAAGTCTGCTTTAACAAACTTAGAGATAGCTTTAGCTGCTAGTGGAACAAAACCTGGAAAAGGTGGAGCAAACATCTATAAAAAATTGAATACAGAAAAAGGTATTCAAAAAGCAATGGATAAGATCAAAAAACTTTGTACAGATCCTCAAGGAGGATGTGTGTTTTGGTCTGCAGGTGCTCAACCACCAGAATTATTAATGAGTGGTGAAGTTGTTATGGCAACTGGTTGGAATGGTAGATTTTTCAATGCAACAGTAGGAGAAGGTGCTCCAATCGTTCAAGTATGGGATGCACAAGGTCTTGACTATGAATACTTTGCACTTGTTAAAGGTGGACCAGACGAAGCAAATGCTAAAAAAGCTCTTGCTATGATGACAAGTACTGAAATGTTAGCTGGAAGTGCTAAGTATATTGCTTACGCTCCTTGGAGAAAATCTTCAATTGGAATTATGGAAGCAGGAGAACCTTGGTATAAAGATGGTAAGACAAATATGGTACCACACATGCCAACTGCACCAGGTAACACTAAAAATTATTTCCTAGTTGATCCAATATTTTGGGCTGATAACGGTACTGAAATTGGAGAAAAATGGGAAGCTATGAAAGCTGGTCTATAATTTTAAGTTTTAAAGAGTAAAATTATATATTATATTTAGGGCGGTTATTTAATAACCGCCCTTTTTTATTTGAGAACAATTATTTTATGAGTATTGAAAAACAAAAAATTTTAACAACAGATGGAATTCCTTTAGAGCTAAGTTTAAAAAAAGCTGAAAAAAAAAATAAAATTAAAGCTTTTTTGCTTGTATGTCCTTTATTACTATTTTTAATAATCACATATATTTTTCCAATAGGTGATATGCTCTATAGAAGTGTTGATGACCGTATGGTTACTGATATGCTTCCAAAAACATATAAGGCAATGGAACAGTGGGACGGAAAAGATCTTCCAGAGGAAGAGGTTTTTGAGGCATTTTACTTAGACTATAAAAAATTAGTTGAAGAAAAAACATTTGGAAAATTAGCTACGCAATTAAATTTCGAAAAAAACGGTTTTAAAAGTATTCTTAAAAAATTAAAAAGAAAAATGAAAAATTTTGAGGAAGGAAATTATAAAGAACAAATAATGAGTGTTCATAAAAGATGGGCCAATGTTGAATATTGGAGAGCTCTTAAAAGAAGAGCTCCATCTTATACTTATTATAAATATCTAAAAGGTGTAGACATGTATGAAAACGAAGAAGGCAAAATAGTTCAGGTTCCTGAAGACAGAAGAATTCATAAAATACTTTGGTTAAGAACTTTGGAGGTAGCCCTTTTTGTTACATTATTTTGTTTTTTAATGGCTTATCCAATTGCACATTTACTAGCAACTTTACCAATGAAATATAGTAATTTATTGATGATTTGTGTTTTGTTACCTTTTTGGACTTCGTTGCTTGTAAGAACTGCAAGCTGGATGATTTTGTTGCAACAGCAAGGAATTGTAAATGATTTTTTTGTTATGATTGGATTAGTGGCAGATGATAACAGACCTGAAATGATGTATAATAAAACAGGCACTTATGTTGCGATGACGCAAATTCTTTTACCTTTTATGGTGTTGCCATTATATAGTGTTATGAAAACTATATCCCCAAGTTTGATGAGAGCAGGTAAATCATTAGGAGGAACACCATTTATTTCTTTTTGGAAAGTATATTTTCCATTAACAGTTCCTGGGATTGGGGCTGGTTGTTTATTAGTTTTTATACTTGCAATTGGTTATTATATTACTCCAGCTCTGGTTGGAGGAGCTTCTGGAACCCTCATTAGTAATCAAATAGCATACCATATGAAAAGTACTTTGGACTGGAGTTTTGCATCAGCAATGGGATTAATGTTATTAACCGGAGTGTTAGCTATTTATTGGGTTTATAATAAACTTGTTGGAATTGATAATATTAAATTAGGATAAATATGGCTTTACCAAAATATACAGAACCTCATTACAGAATATGGCATTATATATATTTATTTATTTGTACTTGTGTTTTTTTCTTTTTAATAGCTCCATTATTTGTAATTTTTCCATTGTCATTTAATGCAGAAGAGTTTTTGGTTTTTTCAGATGGAATGAAAAGACTTGATCCTGATGCTTTCTCTTTGAGATGGTATAAAGATATGATTTATGGAACAAAAAATCCATGGGGTTTAGCTGCAAAGAATAGTTTTTTTATTGCAATTTTTGCAACTTTAGGATCGGTTTTACTTGGAACAGTTGCTGCGTTGGGTTTGAGCAGCAGGCATATGCCTTATAAAGGTTTAGTAATGGCAGCTTTAATTTCTCCGATGATTGTTCCTCTTATAATTTCAGGTGTTGCAATTTTTTTCTTTATGGCAAAAGCAGGATTAGCAGCAACTCATACAGGTATAATTTTAGCACATATAATATTAGGTACGCCATTTGTAGTTATTACAGTTACTGCTACCTTAACAGGATTTGATCATAGTGTAACAAAAGCTGCTGCGAGCTTAGGTAGTAATCCGGTAAATACATTTATGAAAATAACTTTACCTTTAATTTTACCCGGAGTTATATCAGGAGGATTATTCGCATTTGTTACTTCATTTGACGAAGTGGTAGTTGTACTATTTTTAGCAGGCCTTGAAAATACAACTATACCAATTCAAATGTGGACAGGTCTTAGAGAACAACTAAGCCCAACTATTTTGGCAGTCGCAACCTGTTTAATTGTAATGTCAACTTTAATTTTAGTTAGTGCAGAATTACTTAGAAGAAGATCAGAAAGATTAAGAGGCATTAATCGATAAATTAATTATACATTTTAAAAAAATTAATAAAATCTGGCCTTAAGACATATTCTGACTTTTTTAAAAATTTTATTTTCTGTAATACATCTAAACCATATATTACTTTTCCTAACGGAGTGTATTCTCCATTATACAGCGGTTCATCACTTAAAATAATGAAAAATTGACTGTCCTCAGTATTATTTTTAAAAGTTCTAACTAGACCAACACTTCCTTTTGTATAATTGAATTCTCCTTCAAGTTCAGACTGTATAGTTCCTAAGCCAGACTTTCCTGTACCAATTTTTCCATAATCTAATTTATTTTTTTTACCAAACTCCAAGTCTCCTGCTTGAACTAACTTGTTCTCAATAACTCTATGAAAAGCAACATCATTATATGCACCTGATGTTATTAAAGTTTTAAATCTTTTAACTGCATTAGGAGAAACATTTGGGTAAAGTTCTATGATTATATTTCCACACGTAGCATTTAGAATTGCAATGTTTTGTGGATTTTTAAATTGTATTTTTTCAGGATCATGATTTTTTACAAATAAACATTTGTTTTTAATAGTTATAAAAAAGGTTAAAGAAAATAGTGCTAAAAGAATTAAAAAAATTAATATAATTTTTTCTGATATAGATGCTTTTATTTTTTTAATCATAAATTAAAATTTAAAAGAACTATCTATTTTTAATAGATTTGTTTTTATAAAATTAACTTTTTTTTCAAGAATAAGATCATCTTTTATTTTATTTTTTATTATTATGTGTGAAAAAACTTCTGCCATATCTTCAGATACTGTTGACTGAGAATATTCAGTAAAAAAACCATTTGTTTTTTTATAAGTTTCTAAACCTAGCTTATCTGTACATGTAGAACATTTTGCATATTTAAAATCTTTACTATTAAATTTAACCCAAATTTTTTGATTAAAATATTCTTTGTGGCTATCATTTATAATATGAAATACTTCATGATGTATTACTCTTTCAAAATATTTCTTATTAAATTCAATGTCTAGAATTAAAGTTTTCATAGCACTATCAGGTATACCTGCAGTACCGATTCCTGAAATAGATAAATTTTCACACATTACTATATATTTGAGATTAATTTTTTTTAAGAAATTAGATGTGTATAAATTTAGATTTTCGTTAATTATTTTATATTTTTTATTTAATGATTCTTCATTTGGTTTTAGGCATACTATATTTTTTTGAACACCTAAGCGAAATGAATTTTTAGCATAAAAGTATTTAAGTTTATTTTTAGTATTGATTTCATAAATTTCTAGATTAGGAATTTTAATTAAATTATATATTGCATTAGCTTTAACCTGAGAGGTAAAAACAAAAAATATCAAAATAAGTCTAAATAAGTTCATATATTTATTAATTTAGAAGATATTAGAAATTGATAGAATATGTTACATTTTATTTCAAATGAAAAAAAATAATAATAAAGATTCTGTCCCAAGCAGTTTTGCAAAAAAATATATTTTTTATTATTATGGATTTTTTTGGGTAATTTTAATTTTATTTATTATTTTTAAATGAAAAAAAAAAGAAATACTGATCCAATTCAACCAGTAAGTGGGACTAAAGTACCAAGATTTGCAGGACCATCTACATTTGCAAGATTACCTGAATTAAGGGATGTAGATAACTGTGACATTGCTATAGTTGGAATTCCATTTGATGCTGGAACAAGTTATAGACCTGGTGCACGATTTGGTCCTCAAAGTATTAGACAAGCCTCGAGACACTTAAGAACAAATTATCATCCAAATTATGATGTTGAACCATTTAAGGTTCAACAAGTTGCTGACGCAGGGGATATAACTTGCAACCCATTTAATATTGATGAAGCAATTAAACAAATAGAGGTAGGTGCTACAGAACTTTTAAAAAAAGTTGGGGGTATTATTAGTTTAGGAGGAGATCATACAATTGCGTTTCCATTATTAAGAGCTATGAACAAAATTAATAACGGGCCCGTTGCCTTAGTTCATTTCGATGCACATTTAGATACATGGGATACCTATTTCGGTGCTCCATATACACACGGAACACCATTTAGAAGAGCAAGAGAAGAAAATTTATTTTTAGATGACTCATCAATGCATGTCGGAATAAGAGGACCACTTTATAGTAGAGAAGATTTAAAAAATGATGAAAGTTTTGGTTTTAAAATTATTCACTGTGATGAATTTCAAACTCAAGGTACTGATAAAATAGCAGAAAGAATTAAAAAAAGAGTAGGGAATAAACCTTTATATTTATCAATAGATATAGATGTCTTGGATCCAGCTTTTGCTCCAGGCACTGGTACGCCAGAGATAGCAGGTATGACAACTAGAGAAATGGTTAATGTTTTAAGAGGTTTGTCAGGTTTAAATTTAATTTCTGCTGATGTTGTTGAAGTTTCACCAGCTTACGATCATGCAGAAGTTACTTCTTTAGCAGCCGCAACAATCGTATATGAATTAACTAATTTATTTGCAAAAGTTAAAAGATAATATATTTTCTTAAAATGATAGACAAAAAAAAATTTTATATTAATGGTCAATGGGTTTTACCGAAAAATTCTAACGAAATCGAAGTAATAGATCCTGCAACTGAAAAAAAATGTGCAATTATATCTTTAGGTGGAAAAGAAGATGTAGATAAAGCTGTAAAAGCAGCTAAAAGAGCATTTGAAAGTTGGGGATTTACCTCAAAAGAAGAAAGAGTAAAATTATTAGAAAATCTTTATACTCTTTATAAAAAAAGATGGGCAGATATTTCTGAGGCTATAACTTTAGAAATGGGAGCTCCAAAAGATTTTTCATCTCAATTACAAACAGGGACAGGCGCCAGTCATATAAAATCATTTATTAGATATTTAAAAGAATTTAAGTTTGAAAAAATTCTTGGTGAACATGCAAAAAATCAAAATATTTTATATGAACCAAAAGGTGTTTGTGCATTAATAACTCCATGGAATTGGCCAATGAATCAAACTTGTTTAAAAGTAATACCTGCTTTAGCGTCGGGATGCACTATGGTTTTAAAACCATCTGAATTAGCACCTTTATCATCTATGATTCTTGCAGAGATAATTGATGAAGCCAAATTTCCTTCTGGAGTATTTAATTTAGTCAATGGTGATGGTGCTACAACTGGCGATGCATTAACTAGCCACCCAGATGTAAATATGATTTCGTTTACTGGCTCAACAAGAGCAGGAGCCTTAATTTCAAAAAATGCTGCTAAAGATTTTAAACGTGTAAGCTTAGAGCTTGGAGGAAAAGGAGCAAATATAATTTTTAAAGATGCAGATTCCGAAGCAATTGAAAGAGGAGCTCTAAGATGTTTTAGAAATTCAGGACAATCTTGTAATGCACCAACTCGAATGCTTGTTGAAAAATCAATGTATAGTGAGGCTGTTGAAAGAGTTAAAAAATTTGCTAACGAATTAAAAGTTGATGATCCAAAAAAAGAAGGGGACCATATAGGACCTGTTATTTCAGAAGCTCAATATAATAAAATTCAATCTCTGATTCAAAAGGGTATTGATGAAGGTGCAAAATTAGTAGTAGGAGGAAAAGGTAAACCAAATGGTATGGACAAGGGATATTTTGTTAAACCAACAGCTTTTGCAGATGTAAATAACCAAATGGATATTGCAAGAACAGAAATTTTTGGACCAGTTTTATCTATTATTCCTTTTGAAACGGAAGAGGAAGCAATCAAAATTGCAAACGATACTCCTTATGGTCTTACAAATTATATACAAACTCAAGACCAACAAAAAGCCAATAGAGTTGCTAGAAAATTAAGGTCAGGGATGGTAGATGTTAATGGTGCAGGTATAGCGGTTGATGCACCGTTTGGAGGTTTTAAACATTCAGGAATTGGACGTGAAGCAGGAGCACAAGGTTTAGAGGAATTTTTAGAAGTTAAAACAGTAGGTGGCTGGAATAATTAATTAACAGTTGAAGTATTTTTAATTCCCTCAAGTAATTTTAAACATTTTTTAAGTTCATCTAATACTATATATTCGTCAACTTTATGAGCTTGTTCAATAGATCCAGGACCACAAACTACAGTACTAATTCCTATTTCTTGAAACAAACCTGCCTCTGTTCCAAACGAAACAACTTCTCTTGAATTATCTCCAGTTAAACTTGAAATTAATTCACATGCATCAGATTTTTCATCTCTATTAAAACCAATAATTTCGCCGATAACCTCTTTTTCTATTTTTGATTTTGGATGAGTTTTAATCATTTCTGGTAAAAGGGTTTTTTTAACAAAGTTATCAATTTCTAAATTAACAAAATCTCCATCTTCTTTAATTACTGGACGTAATTCCCAGTCAACTTTACATTTATCCGCAATAACATTTCTTGCTATACCACCTGAAATTCCACCAATTTGAAGTGTGGTGTAAGGTGGATTAAAAACAGAGTCTTTTGGAGTTCTAGTTTTTAATATCTCTCTTAGTTCTAAAAGTTTATTTATATATTTCGTTGCATACTCAACTGCGTTTACGCCCTTATCAGGAGCAGA
>SHAN01000027.1 GCA_004213155.1 Candidatus Pelagibacterales bacterium | reverse complement strand
GAAATTTTTCCATCAATTACTCTAACTAAAATTACAACTCCTAAATAAGTATCGTACCAACTATCAACTAGCAAACATTTTAAAATTTCTTTTTTTTCACCTTTGGGTCCTGGTAATGTTTTAATAATTTGCTCTAAAATTTCATCTATTCCTTCTCCAGTTTTTCCTGAACATGGAATTGCATTATTAGTATCAATACCAATAACGTCTTCTATTTGTTTTTTAGTTCTTTCATTATCAGATGCTGGTAAATCTATTTTGTTTAAAACTGGAACAATTTCATGATTTATATCTAGAGCCTGATATACGTTAGCTAATGTTTGGGCCTCTACTCCTTGTGTACTATCTACAATTAGAATAGATCCTTCACACGCATATAAAGATCTACTTACTTCATAACTAAAATCTACATGTCCAGGTGTATCAATAATATTTAAAATATAATCTTTTCCATTTTTTGATTTATAATTAAGTTTAACTGTTTGAGCTTTAATCGTTATTCCCCTTTCTCTTTCTATATCCATTGAATCTAAAACTTGTTCTTTCATTTCTCTTTCTGAAAGTCCTCCACATTTATGAATTATTCTGTCTGCAATAGTTGATTTTCCATGATCAATATGTGCAATGATCGCAAAATTTCTAATATTATCAATAGTAGTCATTACGATCTAATTTTAGCACCAGTTTTTGTTTCAACTGAAGAAATAATAAGCTGGTTAATTCTATCAAGATCCTGATCATTTAATGTTTTTTCTGAAGATTGGATTGTTACATTTAATGCTATTGATTTTTTACCCTCAGGAATATTTTCTCCTTGATAAACATCAAATACTTTTACAGTTTTTATTAATTTTTGATCAACATTTAAAATAATTTCAATTAAGTCTTGTACATTAAAATTTTGATCAATAACAAATGCAAAATCTCTTTCTGATTTTTGATAATCAGAGTATTTATATTGTTTCTTCTGATCATTTAATGATTTTTTTGTTTTTTTAATGTTATCAATAAATATTTCAAAACCCATTAATGCTTCTGTTTTAATATCTATTTTCTTTAAAATATTTGGATGGATTTCACCAAAATAAGCTACTACTTTTTCTTTTTCTTTATTTAAGAATATTCTCCCAGATTTTCCTGGATGGAAGTAATTAGGGGTTTTGTCATCTATATATAATTTATTTTTACTAAAGCCTGCCTCTGCTAAAGTTTGTATAACATCTTTTTTAACATCAAATACATCAACCAGCCTTTCCTTTTCTAACCAATTAGATCTTGAAATTTTTCCACATTTTAAACCACTAATTACAGTTTCCTGTTCACCTGGCTGAGAACCATAAAAAATAGGTCCAATCTCAAATAATGAAATATCCTTAAAACCCCTATCTAAATTTTTATTAAGATAAATAATTAAATTTGAGAAAATAGAATTTCTCAATACATTTAAATCTGAACTTATTGGATTTACTATTTGAACTAATTTTTTTTCCTCGATAAACAGATGGTTAATTTTTGAATCTGTAAATGACCAAGTTATTGCTTCTAAATAACCTTTGGTTGCTATAGATCTTTGTAAAAAATGGAATAACTTTTGACTATAATTTAATGTTTCTTTTTTTCTAATTTTTTCAGGTTCAATGATTTTAATTTGATCATAACCTTTAATTCTAGCTAATTCTTCAATAATATCAATTTCTTGAACAATATCTGGTCTCCAAGAAGGAGGAATTAAAATTAAAAATTTTTTATCTTTTTTTATATCAAATCCTAAATTTTTCAAAATTTTAATCATCTCTTTTTGATTAATATTAAAACCTGTAACTTTTTCAAAAGATAAAGGATTAAATTTAATTAAATTTTTTTTAATATTTTCATTTTTTTTGATATTAAATTTACTTATTTCACCTCCACATATTTTTTTAATTAACTCTGCAGCTTTTTGAAGTCCTTGCTCAATTGATAAAGGATCAATACCTCTTTCAAATCTAAATTTTGCATCAGTGTCTATATTTAAAATTTTAGAAGTTTTTCTAATAGATCTTGGCTCAAAATAAGCTGCCTCAATTAATATATTTTTTGTATCTAGCTCTGTTCCCGATCTTGTTCCTCCTATAATTCCTCCTAAACCTAAAACTCCAGAATGATCTGTTATTACACACATATCATTTTCAAGTTTATATTCTTTATTATCTAATGCTTTAAATACTTCTCCTTTTTTAGAATTTCTAACAATAATTTCCTTATCAATTTTATCCACATCATAGGCATGTAATGGTCTATTTAAATCAAACATTATATAGTTTGTTATATCTACTATTGCAGAAATAGGTTTTTGACCAAGTGAAATTATTTTTTCCTTTAACCAGTCTGGACTTTCACAATTTTTAACATTTGTTATTGTACAACTACCAAATGCTTTACATCCTTGATTTTTTTCTTTGGTTATTTTTATATTAATTTTTTGTTTATTATTTTTTTTTAACTTGGTTGTTTTAATATTTTTTAATTTTCCAGAACCTGCAGCAGCCAAATCTCTGGCTATACCTCTAACACCTAAGCAGTCTGGCCTATTTGGAGTAATTGAAAGATCTATTACATTTATATTATTTTTTTGAAAATAACTTTTGCCAATTTTAGTTTGAAATTTATTACTAGAAAGTTCAATAATACCCTCGCTTTCTTCTGATAAATTTAACTCAGATTCAGAACACAGCATCCCAAAAGAAGTAACCCCTCTTATTTTACTTATTGTTAGTTTCATTTGATTTTTTGGAATCGTACTTCCAGGAGGAGCATATATAGTTAACAAATCCTTTTTTGCATTTGGTGCTCCACAAACAACTTTTATTGACTCTTTTAATCCTATATCTACATCACAAACTTTTAATCGATCAGCATTTGGATGCTTCTCAGCTTTTAATATTTTTGCAACTACAAAATTATCTAGATCATTAGATTCACTATTTATACTCTCTACTTCAAGACCAATTTCTGTTAATTTATTAATAATCTGATTTTCTTTAAATTTAGTATCAAGATGGTCTTTAAGCCAGTTTGTTGTTATTTTCATCTACTAAGACCTCTATAGTTTGTAGGAACATCTAGAGGATCAAAACCAAAGTGATTTAACCATCTATAATCACACTCAAAAAAAGCTCTTAAATCATTTATTCCATACTTAAGCATTGCTAATCGATCAATTCCAATTCCAAATGCATATCCTTGAAATTTTTTTGTATCAATTTTAACATTCTTTAAAACATTTGGATGAACCATTCCACATCCCAATATTTCTAGCCACTTATCTCCTTCTCCAATTATTATTTTTCCATCTTTAATCTCATATCCAATATCTACTTCTGCAGAAGGTTCTGTAAATGGAAAATGACTTGGTCTGAATCTCATTTTGATTTTTTTTACTTCAAAAAATTCTTTAATAAAATAATTTAAACAACCTTTTAAATGAGCCATATTTATATTTTTATCGATATGTAAGCCCTCAACTTGATGAAACATTGGTGCATGAGTTTGATCACTATCAGATCTATAGGTTCTTCCTGGTGCAATTATTTTAAATGGTGGTTTGTCTTTAATCATAGTTCTAATTTGAACTGGTGATGTATGTGTTCTTAGCAATAATTCTTTTTCATTATTTAAATAAAAAGTATCATGCATATCTCTTGCTGGATGATTGTCTGGTGTATTTAAAGCTGTAAAATTATTATACTCATTTTCAACATCAGGTCCTTCCTCTACACTAAAACCGATCTCAGAAAATATTGAAGAAATTTCGTCTATAACTTGTGATACAGGGTGAATTTTACCTTCAACATAGTTTCTTACTGGAAGAGTAATGTCTATTTTTTCGTTTTTTAATTTACTATTTATTTCTTTAATCTCTAATTCTGAACTTATTTTATTAATTTCAGACAATAAATCGTTTTTAAGGCTATTAAGATTTGAAGCAAAATCTTTTTTTTTATCAGCTTCAATTTTTCCAATATTTTTAAATAAAGAAGTTATTTTTCCATTCTTTCCGAATAATTCGGTTTTAATATTATCTAAATCTTGTTTATTATTTATATCTTTTATTTTAGATAAAAAATCAGCTCTTAAAGTCTCTATTTCACTCATGATTTATTTGATTCTTAATTATAATAGGATAATGCAATAACCCTAATTAGTTAAGGGCGGATTGTACTTTTTTTACAATACTTTTAAAAGCATCTGGATGATCATAAGCTAAATCAGCTAGTACTTTTCTATCTAATTTAACTCCTGATTTATTAAGTCCATTTATAAACTTTGAATAGGTCATACCTTCGGCTCTAACACCAGCATTTATTCGTTGAATCCATAGTGATCTAAAATCTCTTTTTTTAGCTTTTCTATCTCGGTATGCATATTGCATAGCTTTTTCCATAGCTTGCTTTGCTACTCTAATTGTATTCTTTCTTCTCCCCCAATAACCTTTAACAGCTTTTAAAACTTTTTTATGTTTTGCGTGACTCGTTACACCTCTTTTTACTCTAGCCATTATTATCCTCTTAAATTATAAGGCATATAAGATTTAACAATCTTGCTATCTTGTTTAGACATGATAGTGGTGCCTCTTTGATTTCGTATTTGTGAATTAGTCCTTTTAATCATACCATGTCTTTTATTAGCTTGTGGCATTACAACTTTTCCACGTGCTGTAATTTTAAATCTTTTTTTTGCTGAGCTTTTTGTTTTTAATTTAGGCATAATTTAATGGCTGGTTTATACAAATAATAGAAATAATTTACAACTAATTTTATTTACTATTGAAGGGGCTGAATCACCATTGTCATCTGCTTACCCTCAAATTTTGGGTTTTGTTCTGTTTTGCCGACTGTTTTTGTGTCTTCTTGAATTCTTTTCATTAATTCGGTTCCAAGATTTGTATGTTGAAGCTCTCTTCCTTTAAATCTGACTGTAAATTTTACTTTATCTCCTTTTGATAAAAATTTTTGAGCATTTTTAATTTTAAAATTATAGTCATGAACCTCTGTAACAGGTCTCATTTTAATTTCTTTCAATTCTACTACTTTTTGTTTCTTCTTTGCTTTGTTTGCTTTTTTTTGTAAATCATATTTATATTTTCCTATATCTATTATCTTACAAACTGGTGGATTAGCATTAGGGGATATTTCTATTAGATCTAAACCCTCTTCTTTTGCTAATTTTATTGCATCATTAGTTTTTAATATTCCTAAATTGTTTCCATCATGACTTATGACTTGAACTTCTAATGCATTAATCCTATTATTTGCTACAGGACCTCTGTCTTTTGTTCTTCTTTGAAAATAATTTTGTTTAAAATCTGCCACTTAGTTTTTTGGTGGTTTATTTATAGATGAAAATTTTGTTATTGATTTTTTTAAATCCATATTTTCTTGTTTATCAGATCCCAATCTTCTAATTGTTATTGAGTTAGTGTCAACCTCTTTCTTTCCACAAACTAAAAGCAAAGGTACTTTTTGAAGAGAATATTCTCTTATTTTATAATTAAGCTTATGATTTTTTAAATCCACTTGACAATTTATACCGGCTTTTGTGAATTCTTTAAATACTTTTTTTGCATATTCATTAAAGTCTTCTGAAACTGGTAGCACAACCGCTTGTAGTGGACATAGCCACAATGGAAGTTTACCTGCATAATGTTCAATTAGAATACCAATAAATCTTTCTAAAGATCCAAATAATGCCCTATGTAACATTACAGGAACTTTTTTTAAACCATCTTTGTCAACAAATGATGCTTCCAATCTTCCTGGTAAATTTAAATCTACTTGCAAGGTTCCACATTGCCAATCTCTTCCTATGGCATCTCTTAAAACAAATTCAATTTTTGGTCCATAAAATGCTCCTTCTCCTTTATTAATACTATATTCAAGTTTTGATGCTTTGACAGCCTCTAGCAATGCGGCTTCTGCTTTATCCCAAACTTTATCGTCTCCAACTCTTAAGTCTGGTCTATCTGAATATTTTAAAATTACACTTTCAAAACCAAGATCTTTATAAATATCTAAAATTAAATTAGTTACTACTAGACACTCTTCAGTAATTTGATCCTCAGTACAAAATATATGCGCATCATCTTGCGTGAAGGCTCTAACTCTTAATAATCCATGCAAAGCTCCTGAAGGTTCATATCTATGTACTTTACCAAATTCTGATATTCTTAAAGGCAGATCTCTATAACTTTTTAAACCTTGATTAAATACTTGAACATGTCCAGGACAATTCATAGGCTTTATAGCAAATATTTTTTCATCTGGAGTTTGTGAAGTATACATATGTTCACCATATTTCTCCCAATGCCCAGATTTTTCCCATAAGGATCTATCTAAAACTTCAGGTGTATTAACTTCTTTATATCCTGCATCATTCTGTCTATCTCTCATGTAGGCAACTAATTTTAAAAAAAGATTCCAACCTTTTTCATGCCAAAATACTGAACCAGGACTTTCTTCTCTAAAATGAAATAAATCCATTTCTTTACCTAATTTTCTATGATCTCTTTTTTCTGCTTCTTCTATTCTTTTTAAATACTCATCCAAATCTTTTTGGTTTGCCCAACTTGTCCCGTAAATTCTTTGTAACATTTCATTATTAGAGTCCCCTCTCCAATAAGCTCCCGAAACTTTAGTCAATTTAAAAAATTTCCCAATTTTTCCGGTAGATGATAAATGTGGGCCACGACATAAATCATGCCATTCTCCGTGATGATAAATTAAAATATCTTGGTCTTCAGGAATACCTTCAATTATTTCAGCTTTATATTTTTCTCCAATTTTTTTAAAGTGAGATATAGCAACTTCTCTTTTCCAAATTTCTTTTTTTGTTATAACGTCTCTATCTACAATTTGTTTCATTCTTTCTTCTATTTTTTTTAAATCATCTTCAGTAAAAGGTTCTTTCCTAGCAAAATCATAATAAAAACCGTTTTCAATTACTGGACCTATAGTAACCTGTGTCCCAGGAAATATTTCTTGTACTGCCATTGCAAGAATATGAGCAGTATCATGTCTTATTGTCTCAAGACCTTCATTATCTTTTGAAGTAAAAATTTTTATTTCAGAGTCTTTTTCTATATCATCAGATAAATCTTTTAATTTACCATCTATGCTCATTACAAGGGCTTGTTTAGATAAAGATTTGCTAATTGTTTCAGCAACCTTAAACCCATTAACTTTTTTATCAAAATTAAGTATTTTTCCGTCTGGTAATTTAATATTTAGCATTTAATGATATTCTAATAATTTTTTATATTCTGAAAAAGTTGAAAAACACATTCTATCAATATCAAATTTTTTAAGAACATTTTTTCTACCTTCAATTCCAATTGATTGCAATGTCCAATGATCCATGTTCATAGCTTCTATTAACTTTTCAGCTAAAGCATTAGAATTACCAGCCTCTATAAGAAAACCTGTTTTATCGTTTATTATTGTTTCTTTAGATCCTCCAATATTACTAGCTATTATTGCTTTTTGCATAGATTGAGCTTCAACTGAAATTCTTCCAAAGGCTTCAGGTTCTATAGAAGCTGATACGACAACATGAGCCATTTCATAAGCTATTGGCATTTCTTCACATTTTGGAACAAAAATTAAATTATTATTCAGCCTATATCTTTCAGCTAAAGACTCTAGTTTTTTTGAATAAACTTTTCTACCTTGATCATCGCCAAGTATAATGGCAAGAAAAGATTTTATGTTATATTGTTGATTAAGAATATTTAATGCATCAATAAAAACTTCCTGTCCTTTCCAACGAGTCAATCTGCCTGGTAATAAAATTATAAACTTTTCTTTATCTACTTTCCATTCTTGCATTTTTTTTTCTAACTTGTTTTGATCTACTTTTTTTGGATTATAAAAATCTGTATTAATTCCTCTAAAAATAACTAAAAATTTTCTTTTTTTATCTTTAAAATAATCACCATAATTTAAATAAACATGTTCAAAAATAAAATTTGAGCCACCTATAACTAAATCCGCTCTTACCATTACTGAATTATAAAATTTTTTAAATGGATTAGAAAAATTATAGGTTCCATGAAATGTAGTTACAAATTTCGACCTAGTAAATTTCGTTGCAAGCCAGCAAGACCATGCAGGAGCTCTACTTCTTGCATGTACTATAGAAATATTTAAAAACCATATTATAAAAAAAATTACAATAGCATTAAATAGCATAAGCAATGGATTTTTAGATTGTACAGGAAGACGAATTACTCTTACTTTATCTTTCTTTACATATTTTAAAAGTGCGCCGCCACTAGTAATTATATAAGATTTACATCCATTTTCTGTTAAATAGTGTGCAAGATCATAACATCCAGTTTCAGCTCCTCCGTAACCTAGCTTTGGTATAACTTGTAAAATTTTCATTTTGGAACTCATTAAAATTATCTTATATATTAACTTTAATGTCTTATAAACTATTTAAATATTTTAATATTTCTAAAACAAAAAAAATTAGATATTTACACAATTCTTATAAGAATAACCTTTATGTAGTTTTTCTACATGGCTTCATGTCTGATATAGAGGGAGAAAAACCTAATACTTTATTTAAATATACAAAAAAAAATAATCTTGGTTTCTTAGCTCCTGAATATTCAGGACATGGAAAGTCAAATGGAAAATTTCTAAGAGGCAATATTAGTAAATGGACAAATGAAACAAAAAAAATAATTAAAAAAATTATAAAAAAAAATGATTTTATAATTGTTGGATCAAGTATGGGTGCATGGTTAGCATTAAATCAATTTAAATATTTTAGAAAACAAATTAAAGGATTCTTGGGAATTGGTTCGGCGCCTGAGTTTTTAGAAAATTTAATGTGGAAAAAATTTTCTAAAAAAATGAAAAAAGAAACAATTAAATATGGAATTTACTATTTAAAGCATGGCGAATATGAATATCCTATTACTTATCAATTAATAAAAGATGGAAGAAAAAATAAAGTTTTAAAAAAAAAAATAAATTCAAAAATTAATGTAACAATGATTCATGGTAGTAAAGATGACGTTGTACCAGTGATTTATTCAAGGAAAATTTTGAAATTATTTAATTATGCAAAAAAAAAACTTATAGTAATTAAGAATGGTGATCATAGTTTATCAAACACGAAAAACCTCAAAAAAATTACAAGAGAACTAGATAATATTATTTTTAATAAAATTTAACCCCTCTATATAAGTCGGAAATTTTAGATTATATTTAAAATATTTTTTCAATTTTTCATTACTAACTTTTTTTGAATCTTTATAAAAATTTTTTAACATTTCACTTTCTATATCTTTAATTTCTATACGTTTAGGTATATTCATACTTAAAAGTTTAGCACCATATAAAGTGACGGCTTCTGATGTAGCTGGTTTATCATCTGAAATATTATAAACTTCTCCTGATTTAAAATTTAGTAAAGACTCAAATAAAATATTTGCAATATCTTCAACATGAATTCTTGAAAAAAAATGATTTTTTTTATTAACTATTTTAACATTTCCAGATTTTAATCTAGATAAAATATTACCCTCATTAGAATAAATTCCAGATAATCTAAATATCTGTAATGGTAATTTATTATTTGAATATAAATTCATCCACAAATTTTCAGCACGTAGTCTTTCTATACCATTATAACTTGTAGGTTTTGTGGGACTGTCTTCATTTACCCATTCACCTTTATGATCTCCATAAACACTTGTTGCTGATAGATATGTTACCCATTTAGCGTTACTATTTTCAATAATTTTAGAAAAATTTTTAATAACTAAATCTTCACCATTTATTGGTGGAATAGATATTAAAATATGATCTGAATTCATAACTTGTTCATTTATTATTGGATCAAAAATATTATTGTCAAATTGTAAATTTGAATATGTAAGACGACCAAATTTCTGAGTGCTTGATTTATTTCTTGAAGTAGTAAATAATTTTACAGTAAAATTTTCTGAATTAAGTTTTTTGACAAAATTTTTTGCAACCTGGCCAAACCCAAAGCAAAAAAGTTTAATTTCTTTCATTTTAACTTACTGCTTTTGTATTTTTTAAAGTTATTGGATTTTCAAGCTTATCTAACATTTCAATAGGACACACTTGTTGAAAATTATTTATCTCTTCATCAAAATTATTTAAAATTTTTGACGCAATGCTTGAATTAGTTTCTTTATAATATTCTTCAATTTTATTTTTTAAAAATTGAATCCAATATTTAGTTTCTAATTTTTGCCATAATACGGTTTCTGGATTAACATATTTATCAAATTCTAGAAATGGATCATATATAAATGCCATTCCCCCTGTCATACCTGCTGCAAAATTATCCCCAACTTTTCCTAAAATTGTAACAGTTCCTCCAGTCATATATTCACACCCATTTGAATCACAACCTTCAATTACTGCATCTGCACCTGAATTTCTAACAGCAAATCTTTCTCCTGCTTGGCCTGAAGCAAATAACTTACCTGAAGTTGCTCCATATAATACTGTATTTCCAATTATAGTATTTTCATGACTTATCAATGAACTTTCTTTTGGAGGTGTAATTGAAATTATACCTCCTGACAAACCTTTTCCCACATAATCATTTGCATCTCCAAATAATTTTAATTTTAAACCTTTAACGCAAAAAGCACCCAAAGATTGACCTGCTGATCCAGAAAGTTCTATTTCAATAGAATTATCTTTTAATTTTTTATCTCCAAATTCTTTATAAATATAATGAGAAAGTCTTGTTCCTACTGCTCTATGAGTATTTTTAATATTATATTTTGCATAAATATTTTTTGTTTCTTTAAATTTATTTTTAATATCTTTATATATTTGTTCATCGAGTGTGTCAGGAACATGATTTATCTCTTTGTTTTCACAATATCTTTTATTTTCTCCAGGATCAGCTTGAACAAATAATGGGTTTAGATCTAAATCGTCTAGATTTGCAGAACCTTTGCTTATTTGTCTTAATAAGTCTGTTCTTCCAATAATATCTTTTAAAGATTTAAATCCCAAATCAGAAAGTATTTCCCTAACTTCTTCAGCAATAAAAGTAAATAAATTAACTATCTTGTCAGGTGTTCCAGAAAATTTTTCTCTTAACTTTTCATCTTGAGTACAAATACCTACGGGACATGTATTTGAATGACATTGTCTTACCATTATACATCCCATAGCAACAAGCGATGTTGTTGCTACTCCAAACTCTTCTGCACCCATCATTGCTGCAATAACAACATCTCTTCCTGTTTTTATTCCACCATCTGTTCTTAATGTTACTCTATGTCTTAAATTATTTAATGTTAATATTTGATTAGCCTCTGTTAAACCCATTTCCCAAGGTATACCAACATACTTAACACTAGTTTGTGGAGTTGCTCCTGTACCTCCTGAATGACCAGATATTAATATTATATCTGCTTTTGCTTTAGCTACACCTGCTGCAATTGTTCCGATTCCGCTAGAAGCAACTAATTTCACACCAACTCTAGCATTAGGATTAATTTGTTTTAAATCGTAAATCAATTGAGCCAAATCCTCAATAGAATAAATATCATGATGAGGTGGTGGTGATATTAATGTGACTCCGGGCGTAGAGTGTCTAAGCTTAGCAATATCTTTTGTTACCTTAAAACCTGGTAGTTGGCCTCCTTCACCAGGTTTAGCTCCCTGTGCCATTTTAATTTCAATCTCATTACAATTATTTAAATAATCAATAGTAACTCCAAATCTTGCCGATGCAATTTGCTTAACTCTCGAATTAGCACTATCTCCATTTGATAAAATTTTAAATCTATCAGAATCTTCTCCTCCTTCACCACTACAAGAAGCTCCTTTAATTCTATTCATCCCAATTGCAAGTGTTTCATGTGCTTCTTTAGATAAAGCTCCATGTGACATGCTTCCACTTCCAAATCTTTGTAATATTTCTGATACCGGTTCTACTTTAGATAATTCTATTTTTTCTTTTTTATATCTTTTTCTAAATCCAACTAAATCTCTAAGACTTATAGGTGGAAGATCATAAATATTTTGAGCATACTTCTTATAGGTTTCATAAGAATTATTTGTAACTGCATGTTGAAGCATGTGAATTAAATTTCCTTGATACTGATGCGTTTCCCCATTTTTTCTATATTTATATAATCCTCCTATTGGTAATACGCTCAAATTTTCAAGATATGCTGATTTATGAATTTCTCTTATTTTTTTTTCAATTCCCATTAAA
>SHAN01000026.1 GCA_004213155.1 Candidatus Pelagibacterales bacterium | reverse complement strand
ATAATTTTTTTCTTACCCTCATAACGAACTAAATTATTAATTAATTCACCTTTATTTTTTTCAATTGATCCATGACAAATAGCAAGATAGGTTTTATATATTTTGCGTATTCTAAATAATGAAGTTAATAATTGAGCACTTTTTCTTGACTTAGCAATTAGTAAAATTCCAGATGTATCTTTATCTATTCTATGAACGATATAAGGTTTTGTATTAATAAAAATTTCACTTTTAGACAAAGTATCAACTAAATTTTTATATGATTTAGTACCTCCTTGAACAGGTATTCCAGCCTGTTTGTTTAAAACTATAAAATCATCGTTATTTTCTATTATAAAACTTTCACTAGAATTTATTTCTTTTTTATTTGGTATAAATTTTTTTTTTTTAGATAATTTTTCCTTGTGATTAAAATTATATAGATAAACTTTGTCGTTAAATTTTAATTTATATGAACTTTTTACTTTATGATTGTTGACCTTGATTGATCCATTTCTTAAACTTTTTTCAATTAATGATTGAGGTATTGTTATTATATTTTTTTTAATCCATCTATCAACTCTGATATCATCAAAATCTTTTGATATGGTAAATATTTTATTCATTGATATGAATATTATATCAAATTTAAATTTTTTTAATTTATAAATTTATTTTTTTGAAATTTCTGAAGCTTCAGTTACTTTTTTAGCTTTGTCTACATCTTTTTTCTTAACATCAATGTTTTTTGCTTCAACATTGCGATCAACAAATTCTATAATTGCTTTTGGAGAGCTGTCCCCATATCTAAATCCTGCTTTAATTATTCTTGTATATCCACCACTTCTTTTTTCATATCTTTTAGATAACTCTTTATATACTTTTCGAGCAGAAATTTTGTCTTGCAGTTTAGAAAAAAGAATTTTCTTATTAGTTAGGTTATTTTTTTTTCCAAGTGTTATAATTTTATCCGCTTGCGGTTTTAGAACTTTTGCCTTAGGTAAAGTTGTAATTATTTGCTCATATTTAATAAGAGAGTTAAGCATATTTTGGATCATGCTTTTTCTGTGTTCTGAAGTCCTATTAAGTTTTTTGTATCCTAATTTATGTCTCATTACTATATAGCTTCCTCAAGTTTTTTTGACATTTCTACTATATTTTCTGGTGGCCAATTTGGTATTTCCATACCTAAATAAAGTGACATATTAGATAATACTTCTTTAATTTCATTTAAGGATTTTCTACCAAAGTTTGGTGTTCTTAACATTTCACCTTCAGTTTTTTGAACTAAATCTCCAATATAAATGATGTTATCATTTTTTAGACAATTCATAGATCTTACAGAAAGCTCTAATTCATCAACTTTTCTTAATAAGTTTTTATTAAACTCTGGTTCAGAAGGTTTTTCTGTCATAACAACTTCTTTTGGTTCATCAAAATTTATAAACATCGAAAGCTGATCTTGAAAAATTCTTGCTGCATAAGCAACAGCGTCTTCTGCAGAAATAGATCCATTTGTAACTATTTCCATTGATAATTTATCATAATCTAAAGCTTTACCTTCACGTGCTGTGCTAATTGAATATGAAACTTTTTTTACAGGGCTAAATAGAGAGTCTATAGGTATTAAACCTAAGGGCGGATCTTCTGGTTTGTTTAAGTCTGCTGGAACATATCCTTTACCAGAATTAACGGTTAATTCCATATGAAATGTAGTATCTTCATCTAAATGACAAATAATTAAATCTGGATTTAAAATTTCTACATCAGAATTTGCCTCAATACTACTAGCTTTTATTTCACCTGGACCTTTTACATCTAAAATTAATTTTTTGGGTCCCTCTGAAATTGTTTTTAACGCTAATGATTTAACGTTCAAAACTATATCAGTTACATCTTCTCTAACACCTTTAATAGATGAATATTCGTGTAACACACCGTCTATTTGTACTGTAGTGACTGCTGAACCTCTTATAGATGATAATAAAATTCTTCTTAAAGAGTTTCCAAGTGTCAAGCCATAACCTTTTTCTAATGGTTCTGCGATTATTGTAGCAACTGACTTATCATCATTAAGTTTAACATCTAATTTGCCAGGTTTTATCATGGCTTTCCAATTTTTTGTATTAGCTACTGTATTTTCCATTTACACTCTCCTTTTTTTTGGTGGCCTAGTACCATTATGAGGCATAGGTGTAGTATCTTTTATTGATAAAATTTTAAATCCTCTTGCTTGTAAAGCACGTAAAGCTGTTTCTCTTCCAGATCCTGGTCCTTTAATTTCAACTGTTATTGTTTTTAAACCATACTCAAGAGCTTTTGCTGCCGCTGTGTCTGCAGCAACTTGAGCTGCATATGGGGTAGACTTACGTGAACCTTTAAAACCTTTTTGCCCAGAAGATGACCAGGCAATTACATTGCCTTTAGTATCCGCAATTGAAACTATAGTATTATTAAAAGTTGATTTTACATAAGCTATTCCTGAAACAATACTTTTTTTAGTTTTTTTCTTTTTTGAATAACTAGATTTAACAGATTTAGTTTTTTCAACTATAGTTTGATCTGATTTTTTTTCTATTTTAGTATCTTTTTTATCACTCATATTATTTTTTTAATGGTGTTAATTTTTTACCTGCTATTGCAATCGCTTTTCCTTTTCTAGTTCTTGCATTGCAACGTGTTCTTTGACCTCTAACAGGAAGTTTTTTTTTATGTCTAGTTCCTCTATACGTTACTAAATCTATTAATCTTTTTATATTTAGAGAAGTTTCTCGTCTAAGATCACCTTCTACAGTAAAGTTTTTATCTATATATTCTCTAATTTTAACAATTTCATCTTCAGACAATTCATTAACTCTTTTTTTTGATGGAATATTTAAATTTTTACAAATATTTTTAGAATGAGCTGGTCCAATGCCATAAATATAAGTTAAGCCAACATTGACAATTTTATTCTGAGGAATATTAACACCTGCTATACGAGCCATATTTTTAAGGGGTCTAAAATTTATTGAACTTATATAAGAACATAATTTAATGTCAATTGCTTATATTTGACAAAATGCCTTTGATTTCAATGAAAATATCACCTATTTCTTGATTGCCATCGATTTCATTAAAACCTGAGTCTTTTTTATAAAAATCCAGAACAGGTTTGGTTGTTTCCATATAAGTATCATATCTTTTAAGAATGGTATTTAAGTTATCATCTGCCCTTTTTTCTAAAATTTTTCTTTTCTCAATTCTTTTTATAATTGTATCCTTTTTTACATTAAGAAAAAAAATATAATCTATCTTTTGTTTTGAGCTATTTAATAATAAATCCAAATTTTTTGCCTGATTCAATGACCTGGGGTACCCATCAAATATAAGTTTGTTTTTTTTAATTGGATCAAATACAACATTTTTTATAAGCTCATTCACAATTTCATCTGTTGCAAAATCACCTTTAGATATGGTTTCATCAATTACTTTACCAATATCAGTTTTCATTTTAACTTCATTTCTTAAAAGATCACCGGTTGATATTTGGTTTAAGTCAAATTGGTCACAAATTAATTTTGCTTGTGTTCCCTTGCCAGCTCCAGGAGGACCAAACAAAATCAAATTCATTTTTTACATTACCTCGTAAATTTAGATTTTTTAAGAAGTGATTGATACTGTGAACTCATTAATCTTGTTTGAACTTGTGTAACAGTATCTATAGCAACTACAACAACAATTAAAATAGAAGTTCCTCCAAGATAAAAAGGTATTGGGTAATTGGCTATAAGAAATTCTGGCATTAAACAAACTAGTACTAAATATAATGATCCAATCGTTGTTAATCTTGTCAATATTTTATCTATATAAAGAGCTGTACTTTCGCCAGGTCTAATACCAGGTATAAACCCACCGTACTTTCTAAGATTATCAGCAGTTTCAACTGGATTAAATACAATCGAAGTATAAAAAAAAGTAAAAAACATAATTCCTGATGCATATAAAAGCATATACAATGGTTGCCCTTGACTAAAATAGGATGAAATATTTAAAAAAGTTTCATTATTTGAAAAATTAAAATTAGAAAATGTTACTGGTAATAATAATAAAGCCGATGCAAATATAGCAGGAATAACACCAGCTGAATTAATCTTTAAAGGTAAATGAGATGACTCCCCACCATACATTTTGTTACCCATTTGTCTTTTAGGATAATTAATTAGAATTTTTCGTATAGCCCTCTCCATAAAAACTATAAAAAGTATTGTTACTATTAAAATAATAAAAATTAGAACTATCATTATAGCTGATATTGCACCAGTTCTTCCTAATTCAAAAGTTGTAGCTAATGCTCTAGGGATTTCAGCTACAATGCCTGAAAAAATTATTAATGAAATTCCATTACCAATACCTTTTTGTGTAATTTGCTCTCCTAACCACATTAAAAAAACTGTTCCTGCTACAATTGATATTACAGTTGTTAATTTAAAAATAGTACCAGGATTTATAATTAAATTAGGCGAGGATTCTAGACCAACAGCTAGACCATATCCCTGTATAGTGGCAAGAAAAACAGTTCCATATCGTGTAATTTGTGTTATTTTTTTTCTTCCTGTCTCACCTTGGCTTTTTAAATTTTTAAAATAATCTGAAACTCCTGTAAGCAATTGAACGATAATAGATGAAGATATATAGGGCATTATACCTAAAGCAAAAATTGCCATTCTGCTTATTGCGCCGCCTGAGAACACATTAAACATACCAAGTAAACCTTTTTGATTTGAGCTCATCAGATTTTGTAACGATTCTGGGTCAATTCCAGCTAATGGTATGAATGTACCCAATCTGTAGATTGATAAAATAAATATTGTAAACAATATTCTATTTTTTAAGTCACTAGTTTGATTAATTGGATTGCTCATAAATAAATTTTAGTGTTTTATTTTTTTTGAACTATCGAACCACCTATTTTTTCAATTTTATCTTTTGCTGATTTAGAAATTAAATTTGTTTCTATTTTAATCTTATCTTTTAATTCACCATTACCTAATACTTTAATAGAGTTTGATTTTTTTTTTATTAAATTATTTTTTTTTAACTCTTCAATATTAATTGTGTTTTCGACATTAATTTTTTTACTATCAATAAATTTCTGTATTTGGCCAATATTTAGTAAAACGTAACCCTTCTTTTTAAAAGAATTAAATCCTCTTTTAGGCAATCTTCTATATAAAGGCATTTGACCACCTTCAAAACTTTTAATTGCAACTCCGGATCTCGATTTTTGTCCCTTATGTCCTCTTCCTGAAGTTTTGCCTTTGCCAGATCCTATTCCTCTTCCAGGTCTTATTTTTTTGCTTTTTACTCTATAATTTAATGTATTTAACTTCATTTTTATCCTCTATTAGAAACAATTTCAGAAATTTTTTTATTTCTAATCATTGATATATTTTTTGGTGAATTTTGTTTTAACAAAGCCTTTAAACAAGCTCTAATTACATTGTGCGGATTTGCTGTTCCTAATGATTTCGCCACTATATCTTTAATTCCTAAGACTTCACAAACTGCTCTTATCGGGCCTCCAGCAATTATACCAGTACCTTTTGGTGCAGATCTTAATTTTACTTTTCCAGAACCTTCTTTAGAATAAACATCATGATGAATAGTTCTACCTTCCTTTAGTGGTATATGTATCATGCTTCTTTTTGCCATTTCATTAGCTTTTTTAATTGCATCAGGAACCTGTTTTGCTTTTCCATGCGATACTCCAATTTTACCAGCTTTATTTCCAACAACTACTAAGGCAGAAAATCCAAATCTTCTTCCACCTTTTACTACTTTAGTAATTCTATTAATATGTACCAACTTTTCAATTAAATCTGTTTTTTCCATTTATTAAAATTCTAAACCTTTCTCTCTTAATGCTTCAGCAAAAAATTTAACTCTACCATGATATTTATATATTCCTCTATCAAAGTATATTTTTTTTATATTTTTTTGATTTGCTTTTTCTGCAAATTTTTCGCCAACTTTTTTTGATATATCTGATTTATTCACTTTTTGACTCTTTTCAAAATCTTTATCTAAAGATGAAGCGGAAACTAAAGTTTTTTGGGCTTTATCATCGATTAATTGAGCATAAAAATTTTTCTTAGATCTAAATATTGTAACTCTATATCGTGATCCATCAGATACTTTTTTTAGTTTATTTCTCACTCTGAATCTTTTTCTATCAATTTTATTAATTTTCATATTTATTTCTTTTTTCCTTCTTTTCGTAAAATATACTGACCTTTTTCTCTTATACCTTTGCCTTTATATGGTTCGGGTTTTCTCAAAGCTTTAATTTTAGATGATACAACTCCAACTAACTGCTTATCAGACCCAACAATCTTAATAGTTGTTTGTTTTTCAACAGTTATCTTAATATCTTTTGGAATTTCAAAATTTATATCATGACTAAAACCTAATTGTAAATTTAACATATTGCCTTTAATTGCTGCTCTATAACCAACACCAACAAGCTCTAAAGTTTTTTCAAAACCTTTATCAACGCCTATTACAGCATTGTTGATTAAACTCCTATTTAAACCCCAAAATCTTTTGTTAGTATCATTTATTTCTTTTGGTTTTATTGAAATATTTTTTTCTTTAACTTCAAGTGTGAATTTATTTGGATCTATATTAATTTGCTTACTGCCAATAGGTCCTTTTATGTCCACTATACCATTGTTAAAGGATACGTTAACTTTTTCTGGAACTGTTATGTTTATTTTACCTAATTTAGACATTAAAATACCTTACAGATAACTTCTCCACCAATCTTATTTTTTCTGGCATCAATATCTGTCATAACTCCTTTAGGGGTTGATAAAATAGCGATTCCAAGTCCATTATTAATTTTTGGTAAACTTGAAGCACTAGAATAAATTCTTCTGCCAGGTTTAGAAACTCTTTCTATATCACTTATCACTGGGCTGCCTTCATTATATTTTAAATTAATTAAAATTTTATTTTTTATATCTGCTTCGTCATTAATTTTATAATCAATAATAAAACCTTCATTTTTAAGAACATCTAATATTTTTAATTTAAATACAGACGAAGGCATTTTTATAACTTTAAGTCCTCTCATATTGCCGTTTTTAATTCTGGCTATCATATCTGCTATTGGATCTGTCAAACTCATATTTTCTCCTTAATTTACCAACTTGATTTTACCATACCTGGTATTTTACCTTCATGTGTTAAATCCCTAAGAGCTATTCTTGAAATTTTTAGTTTTCTATAAACTCCATGAGGTCTTCCTGTAATTTCACATCTATTCATTATTCTTGTTTTTGAAGAATTTCTTGGCATTTTTGATAATTTTAATTGTGCAGCAAATCTATCTTCAAGACTCATTTTCTTATCCATAATAATTTTTTTTAATTTTCTTCTTTTATTTTCATATTTTTTACTAAGTTTTATTCTTTTTTTATTTTTATTAATTGCACTAATTTTTGCCATATATCCTTTAGTTAGTTTTTTTCTTTATAAATGGAAAGTTAAATTTCTCAAGTAAAGCTAAAGTATGTTCTTTGCTTGATGAAGAGGTAACTATTGATATATCCATACCTCTAATTTTGTCTACTTTATCAAAGTTTACTTCTGGAAAAATAATATGTTCTTTTATTCCAAATGTATAATTGCCAAATTTATCAAATCCTTTAGCGCTTAGACCTCTAAAATCTTTAATTCTTGGTAAGGCTATATTAACAAGTCTATCAATAAATTCGTACATTTTTTCATTCCTTAAAGTCACTTTTAAACCCGCATTGGTTCCTTTACGAGTTTTAAAGTTTGCAATTGATTTTTTAAATTTTGTTATTACTGGCTTTTGACCTGAAATCTGTCCCAAATCTTCTATACATGATTTTACAATTTTTGAGTCATTTCCATCAAGACCTAAACCCATACTTAAAACAACTTTCAAAACTTTAGGACCCATACTTTTATTTTTTAACGAAAATTGAGTTTTTAAATCTAATTGGATTTTTGAAAAATATAATTCTTTTAATCTAGACATTATTTTTTAGCACCTTTCTTAGATATTTCTTTTTTTTCTGTTGAAAGTTTCAAATTAGACAAATGTATAAAATTTTCTTTTGAAACAATCCCACCTTTGTTTTCTTTTGTAGTTTTAATATGCTTTTTTATCATATTTATCCCTTTGATTTTGGCTCTATTTGATGATCTATTAATCTCAATAACATCACCTGTTTTTTTTTTATCTTTGCCAGCTAATACTACTACTTTATCTCCTTTTTTAATTTGCATAGTTATAGTACCTCAGGTGCTAATGATATTATTTTCATTTGTCCTTTTGATCTAAGTTCTCTAGTAACAGGCCCAAAAATTCTAGTTCCTAGCGGTTCACCTTTATCATCAATTAAAACTGCTGCATTATTATCAAACTTAACTTTTGAACCATCGTCTCGTAATATACCTTTTTTAGTTCTAACAATTACTGCTTTTTGTACTGTTCCTTTTTTTACTTTGCCTTTAGGTATAGACTCTTTTACGGCTACAACTATTATATCCCCTATAGAGGCATATCTTCTTTTTGATCCACCTAGAACTTTTATACATTCAATTTTTCTAGCTCCAGTATTATCAGCTACAAATAATTCTGTTTGGACTTGGATCATTTTAATACCTCGATAACTTTAAATTTTTTTATTTTTGAAATTGGTTTTGTTTCTTCTATTGATACAATATCACCAACATTAAATTTATTATTCTCATCATGTGCATGATATTTTTTTCTACTTTTAATAATTTTGTTATAAAGTGGATGTTGATATTTTCTTTCTATCAAAACAGTTATTGTTTTATCTGTTTTGTTTCTTATAACTTTACCTGTTAATATTTTTTTTGGCATTTATTGTTTCCCTTTAAGTGCTGTATTTGTTCTTGCTATATTTTTTTTTGTCTGATTAATTTTAGCTGAACTTGTAAGCTGACTATTAGTTTTTTGAAATCTAAAATTAAATAAATCTTTTTTATATTTAGAAATATCTTTAAGTAATTCATCTTTCGTTTTTTTATTAATTTCTTTATATTTCATGTTTATCTTTTTATAAATTTTGTTTTAATTGGTAATTTTGCTGAAGCTTTATATAAAGCTTCTCTTGCAACTTCTTCTGTCACACCATCTATTTCAAAAAGTACTCTTCCTGGTTTTACTCGGCATACCCAAAATTCAGGATTTCCTTTACCTTTACCCATTCTAACTTCCACTGGTTTTTTAGAAACTGGTATATTTGGAAAAATTCGCGTCCATACTTTTCCAGTTCTTTTCATATATCTAGTTAAAGCTACTCTAGCTGCCTCTATTTGATTTGAAACTATTCTCTCTGGCTCAATAGCTTTTAGACCAAATGCTCCGTAGTTTAACTTATCACATCTAGAAGCAATTCCATGAATTCTGCCTTTGTGAGCTTTTCTATATTTTGTTCTAGTTGGTTGTAGCATAATTATTATTTATTAGTTTCTTGACTAAATTCCTTTGTAAAAATTTCACCTTTATAAATCCATACCTTTACTCCGATAATTCCATAAGTTGTTAATGCTTCCGATTCAGCATAGTCGACATCAGCTCTAAGTGTATGTAAAGGAATACTTCCTTCTCTTAACCATTCTGTCCTTGCTATTTCATTACCGCCTAATCTTCCACTAATCATAACTTTTATACCTTTGGCACCAATTCTTAATGCAGATTGCATTGCTCTTTTCATTGCTTTTCTATATGAAATTCTTTTTACTAACTGTTGGGTTATGTTTTCAGCTACTAAATAACTATTTAGCTCAGGTTTTTTTATTTCTTTTATATTTAATTGAACTTCATTTGAAGTAAATTTAGAAAGATTTCCTTTTATTTTTTCAATATCACTACCTTTTTTTCCAATAACAAAACCTGGTCTTGAAGTATAAATTGTTACAAAACATTTCTTTGTAGTTCTTTCAATCATCACTTTTGATACACCTGAATTAACTACATTTTTTTTAATATAATTTCTAATTTTAAAATCTTCGATTAGGTTTTTTCCAAAATCATTTTTTTTAGCATACCAAACAGAGTCCCATCCTCTATTAACACCTAACCTAAAACCTACTGGATTAACTTTTTGTCCCATTTTCCTCCACAAATTTATTTTTATCAGATAAAATTATTGTTAAATTACTATATGGTTTTTTTATTGGACTAGCTCTACCTTTTGCCCTTGGTCTAAATCTTTTCATAACAATCGACTTTCCAACATATGCTTCTTTAATAAAAAGTTTATCTATATCATATTGAAAATTATTTTCTGCATTTGCTACAGCAGAAGATATTGTTTTTTTAACATCATGACTAATTCTTTTGTTAGAAAACGTTAAATCTCTTAAAGCAATATTTACTTTTTTGCCAACTATACCTCTTAGAATTACATTTAGTTTTCGTGTACTAGTTCTGACATTTTTGTTTATTGATTTAACTAGATTTTCTTTTATTTTATCAGAATTTTTCATCTATTTTTTATCCACTGTTTTTTCGTCTGGTTTAGCTTTTTTATCCGCAGGTGTATGTCCATAGAATTGTCTAGTTGGTGAAAATTCTCCTAATTTATGACCAACCATTTCCTCTGAAATTGTTATAGGTATAAACTTTTTACCATTGTGGACCAGAAAACTCTGACCTATAAAATCAGGAAGTATTGTAGATTTTCTAGACCATGTCTTAATAGGTTTTTTGTTATCACCACTATTTTTTTGCTTTTCAACTTTTTTTAGCAAACTTGCTTCTACAAAAGGTCCTTTCCAAACAGCTCTACTCATAATTATTTTCTCTTCCTTTTTCTTGGTGTTAAAATAAATTTATTAGTTCTTTTATTATTTCTAGTTTTTAAACCTTTAGCTGATTGACCCCAAGGTGATACGGGATGTCTTCCTCCTGCAGTTTTACCTTCTCCTCCACCATGTGGATGATCAACTGGATTCATTACAACACCTCTTGATTGTGGTCTTTTGCCAAGCCATCTATTTCTACCAGCTTTTCCAATCTTAATATTTTTTTGATCAGGATTAGTTAAAATACCTATAGTTGCTTTTGATCTACTATCTATTCTTCTTACTTCACCTGAAACCATTTTTATTAAAGAATAATTACCATCAGATCCAGATATTTGTACTGAAGTGCCTGCTGATCTTGCTATTTTTCCTCCGCCTCCAGGGTTTATCTCTACATTATGTATTTCTGTACCTACAGGAATATCTGATAAAGGCATTGAATTTCCAGCTTTAATTTCTTTTTTTGTGCCTGAAATAATTATATCACCTACTTTAACATTTTGTGGAGCTAAAATATAAGAATTATGACCATCTTGATACTCAACTAACATTATATAACAAGTTCTATTTGGATCATATTCAATTCTTTTTACTGTGCCAGGAACATCATCTTTTTTTCTAAAAAAATCAATAACTCGGTACATTTGTTTATGCCCACCACCAATATGTCTTGAAGTAATCCTTCCATAGTTATTTCTACCATGGGATTTACTTTTTTTTACAGTTAAAGATTTAAATGGTTTTCCTTTCCATAATCCATCTTTACTTACAAGTACTGTTCCTCTTGTAGATTTTGTGTATGGTTTAAAATTTTTTAATGTCATTTATTATATTCCAGTTGTAAGATCAATGTTCTGACCTTTTTTTAAAGTTATAATAGCTTTTTTAAATCCTTTAATCTTAGTTTTTTTTCCTCTAACAACTTTTGATCTATTTTGTTTATTTATAATATTTACTTTAACAACATTAACCTTAAATATTTTTTCGATGTTATTTTTAACTGTTTCTTTATTTGCATTTCTATTAACTTTAAAAACAACTTTATTAAATTCTGACAGTTTTGTTGATTTTTCAGTAATTATGGGAGAAAGAATTTTATCAAATAAGTGTAATTTATTCATTTATATATATCCTTTCAACATTTTTTACTGATGAAGTAGTAAAAATTATTTTTTCATATTTTAATATTTGATATAAATTTAAACCTTCGGGCATAATAATTTTTATATTAGGAATATTTTTTGATGCCTTTTCAATATTTTCTTTTGATTTTGTATCAACAACAATTAATCCATTTTTAATTTCAAACTTTTTAAGAATATTAAAAAACTCTTTAGTTTTTGAAATTTTTTTTTCAAAATCATCAAAAACAAAAAGATTTTTGTCCTTCATTCTTTTAGATAAAATACTTACAACACTTAATTTTTTTTCTCTTTTATTTAATTTTCTTACTTTGTAATTTCCTCCACCTTTTGGTCCGTGTGCTATTCCACCACCAACAAATAAAGGTGCTTTTCTACTTGCATGCCTTGCATTTCCTGTTCCTTTTTGCGCATAAATTTTAGATGTAGATCCTTTAATTTCATTTTTTTGCTTTGTTTTAGCAAGTCTTAGTTTTGCATTTCCATTTAACGAGTACAAAATATGCGACATAAGTTTTTTATTTATAGAAGCAGAAAAAATTTTTTCAGACAATTCTAAGGATTTACCGTTACCATTAATGTTAAGTGTATTAATTTTCATAATTTTTTATTTTTTCTT
>SHAN01000025.1 GCA_004213155.1 Candidatus Pelagibacterales bacterium | reverse complement strand
TCCTTTTCCTCCTCTATTTGTAACTCTATAGTCGTAAAAAGATGATCTTTTTCCATAACCGTTTTCTGTAATTGATAGGATATATTTTTGTTTAGCTTTATTTTCATCTTTAGTTCTTTTACTTTCTATATGATCGACAATTGATAGAGACACGATACTGTCTCCTTCTTTGAGATTGATCCCTTTTATACCTTTTGAAGATCGTCCTTTAAAAATTCTAAGTTTTTTTGACATAAATCTAATACACTTACCTAATTTAGTTCCCAAAATAATATCTTGATTATCAGTGCAAATTTTAACACCAATAATTTTATCATTTCCATCAAGTTTCATGGCAATTTTTCCTGATGTATTGACATTAGAAAAGTCTTCTAAACTATTTTTTCTTATTTTACCTTGGCTCGTAGCAAAGACTATCTGTAGATTTTTCCATTCACTTTGCTTCTCAGGTAGTGGCATTATAGAGCTTATATTTTGATGACTTTTTAAAGGTAAAATATTATATAAAGACTTACCTTTTGAATTTGATGTTCCTTCAGGGATCTTCCATGCTTTCATTTTATAAGCTAGACCTTCGGAAGAAAAAAATAATACTGGTGTATGGGAATTTACTGAGAAAAATTGTACTACAAAATCCTCATCTCGGGTTTTAATGCCAGCTTTACCTTTACCTCCACGCTTTTGTTTTTTAAATGAATCTAGAGGACCTCTTTTTATATAACCTTGAAATGTTATTGTAATTACAACGGATTCATTTTGTATTGTTTCCTCAATATTATAATTTAGAATTGCGTCAATAATTTTTGATCTTCTAGGAATAGCAAATTTGTCTTTAATAAATTTAAGCTCGTTTGTTATTACATTCATTAATTCTTTTTTAGAATTTAATATTTTTTTGTAAGATATAATTAAATCTGATAACTTCTTAATTTCAATTTCAATTTCATTTATACCTAAAGCTGTTAATTTCTGCAATTTTATTTCAAGAATTGCAAGAACCTGTTCTTCACTCAAATTATAAGATCCTTTATTTTTTTTATCTTCTATTAAGCTAATAAGTTTAGATGTTTTATTAACTTTCCATTTCAATTCCATTAAAGATTCTTTTGCAATTTCAGGACTCTTAGAATTCCTTATAATTTTTATAACTTTATCTAAATTTTCTACAGCAACAGAAATACCCAATAATATATGTGCTCTATCAAGAGCCTTAGCTAAATCAAATTTAGTTTTTTTGGTTACTACCTCTTGTCTAAAATCTAAAAAATGGCTTAAAAATTCTTTAAGGTTTAATAGTTTTGGTTTTTTATCAACAATAGCTAATGTATTAAAACCAAATGAGTTTTCGATAGAAGTATATTTGTATAATTGCCTTTTAACAGTTTCGGGTTCAATATTTCTTCTTAAATCAATTGATACTCTGATACCTTCTCGATTTGACTCGTCTCTTATATCGCTAATACCTTCAACTTTTTTATCTCTTACCAATTGAGCTATGTGTGCTGTAAGATTTGATTTGTTTACTTGATAAGGAATTGACTTTATAATCAATCTATCTTTTCCATTTTTCAAATTTTCTGTATCTATTTCACCTCTAATTTTAAAAGATCCTCTACCTTTTGTATATCCTTGTTTAATTATATCCTTACCAATTATAATCCCTCCTGTTGGAAAATCTGGTCCAGGAATTAATTTCATCAACTGATTTATTTTTATATCTTTATCATTTATTAAAGCTAAAACTCCATCTATTACTTCACCAAGATTATGAGATGGTATACTTGTTGCCATGCCAACGGCAATACCTCCGGCACCATTTACTAATAAGTTTGGATATTGAGATGGTAGTACAATTGGTTCTTTTTCTGTTTCATCATAATTACTTTGAAAACCAACAGTATTTTTTTCTATATCATCAACAAGAAATTGAGCAACTTTAGAAAGTCTTGTTTCAGTATATCTCATTGCAGCCGGAGGGTCTCCATCTACAGATCCAAAATTTCCCTGTCCATCAACTAAAGGAAGGCTCATAGAAAAATCCTGAACCATTCTGACAAGTGCATCGTATACAGACTGATCGCCATGAGGATGATATTTACCAATTACATCACCAACTATTCTTGCAGACTTTCTAAATTGTTTAGACCAATCGTAACCACCTTTATACATGGCATATAAAATTCTTCTGTGCACTGGTTTTAATCCATCTCTAACGTCAGGTAGTGCTCTGCTGACTATGACACTCATTGCATACGATAAGTAAGATGAACTCATCTCTTCGTAGAGAGTTATAGGTTTGAATTTTCCGTTTTTTGTAACCTCAGCTTTTTGCATAAAAGTTAAAATGGGATTTCGTCGTCTAAATCATTTGATTGATCGGGCGAACCATCAATTGCAGTACTTTCTGATCCAGAGCTTGATAAATCATTTGATGCCCTTGTATTTAACATTTTTAGTGTTGAGTTATAACCTTGAAGAACTATTTCAGTAGAATATTTATCTTGCCCTGTGCTTTCATCTTTCCATTTTCTAGTTGTAATTTGACCTTCTATATAAATTTGGGCACCCTTTTTCAAATATTGCTGAATGACATTTACTAAACCCTCGTTAAATATGACTACTCTGTGCCATTCTGTTTTTTCTTTTTTTTCTCCAGTATTTTTATCTTTCCATGACTCGCTCGTAGCAAGACTTAATCTTGCGACGTTTTTACCATTATTCATTTGTTTGATTTCTGGATCTGCGCCTAATCTTCCTATTAATAATACTTTATTTAAACTACCAGCCATAATATTTTGAATAAATTTTGATTTAAATTTTGTTATTTATAACATATTTTGACTTTGAATATAAGTTTATTCATCTAAAACAAGAAAATTATGATTAAAAAAATCGTTATAAAAGGCGCTAAAGAACATAATCTAAAAAATGTCTCTGTGGAAATCCCAAAAGAAAAATTTGTCGTTATTACAGGTCTGTCAGGTTCAGGAAAGTCATCTTTAGCATTTGATACAATCTATGCAGAGGGTCAAAGAAGATATGTTGAAAGCTTATCAGCTTATGCTCGTCAGTTTTTAGATAAAATGAAAAAACCAAACGTTGATTTTATAGAAGGATTAAGTCCAGCTATCTCTATTGAGCAGAAAAATACATCAAAAAACCCCAGATCTACAGTAGCAACAGTAACTGAAATATATGATTATATGAGGGTATTGTATGCAAGAGTTGGAACACCCTTCTCTCCATTTACAGGTAAACCAATTAAATCTCAAACTTCAACTCAAATGGTAGATAAAATTTTAGAATTACCAAAAAAAAATACAATTTATTTATATGCTCCTATAGTTAGAGGCAGAAAAGGAGAATATAAAAAAGATTTAGTAAATTATAAAAAAAGAGGTTTCCGTAAAGTAAAAATAGACGGAAAGTTATATGAAATAGAAAATGCACCAGAATTAAATAAAAAAATTAAACATGATATATCCATATTAGTAGATAGAATTGTTTTAAATTCTAAAATTGGTAATAGACTTGCAGATAGCGTTGAAACAGCATTAGGATTATCTAATGGATTACTTTTTGTAGAGTTTGAAAATGAAACATTACCCAAACAATATAGAAAAATTGAAAAAATTATTTTTTCGTCAAAATTTGCATGTCCTGAAAGTGGATTTACAATCGAAGAAATTGAACCAAGATTATTTTCTTTTAATAGTCCTTATGGTGCCTGTGAGGAATGTGAAGGAATTGGCGTTAAATTAAATGTAGATCCAAATCTAGTTGTACCAGATAAAAACAAAACTTTAGCAGATGGAGCTATTGAACCTTGGGCTAAATCTACCTCCCTTTATTATGCTCAGACCTTATCTTCATTAGCTAAGCATTATGATTTTTCATTAAATGATAAGTGGAAAAAATTACCTAAAAAAATAACAGAAATAATACTTTATGGATCTGACGAAGATGAAATAAAATTTAGCTATGATGACGGATACGAAAAATATTCACACAAGAAAACATTTGAAGGTGTTATTAATAATTTAGAAAGAAGATATTTAGAGACGGATAGTGACTGGAAAAGAGAAGCAATAGCACAGTATCAATCAGATACTAACTGTGAAAGTTGTAAAGGTTTAAGATTAAAAGAAGAAGCACTTTGTGTTAAGATAAATCAACTAAATATTAGTCAAGTTACAAATCTATCAATATTTGATGCAAAAAATTGGTTTATATCTCTTAATGAAAAACTTGATAAGCGTGAATTAAAAATTGCAGAACATATATTAAAAGAAATTAATGAAAGGTTAAGTTTTTTATTAAATGTTGGTCTTGATTATTTAACTTTATCAAGAGAATCTGGAACCCTTTCTGGAGGAGAGGCACAAAGAATTAGATTGGCATCTCAAATAGGTTCAGGTCTGACGGGAGTTTTATATGTATTAGATGAACCGTCTATAGGATTACATCAAAAAGATAATAAAAAATTAATTCAAGCATTAAAGAGATTAAGAGATCTAGGTAACACAGTAATTGTCGTTGAACATGATACAGAAACAATGGAAAGTGCAGATCATATTATAGATCTTGGCCCAGAAGCTGGAATTAATGGAGGTCAAGTCATTGCACAGGGAACAATAAAAGATATTGAAATGAATGATAAAAGTATTACTGGAAACTATCTATCTGGTAAAAAAAATATTTTTTTACCTAAGGCAAGAAAGACTGCAAAAAATGGAAGATTTTTAGAAATAAGTGGAGCTTCAGGAAATAATTTAAATAATGTAAATCTTAAAATACCATTTGGTACTTTCACTTGTATAACAGGCGTTTCTGGAAGTGGTAAATCAACTTTGATATTACAAACTCTTTATAATGCATTAAATCTTTCATTAAATAATAATAAATCAAGAAAAATACCAAAACCTTTTAGAGGCTACAAAGGTATAGAACTAATTGATAAAGTTATAAATATTGATCAATCACCAATTGGAAGAACACCACGATCAAATCCAGCAACATATACTGGAGCTTTTGGACCAATTAGAGATTGGTTTACAGGTTTACCGGAATCAAAAACTAGAGGATATAAACCTGGTAGATTTACCTTTAATGTTAAAGGTGGCAGATGTGAAGCATGCGAAGGAGATGGTGTAATTACTTATGAAATGCACTTTTTACCAGATGTTTATGTAACTTGTGATGAATGCAAGGGAAGTAGATATAATAGAGAAACTTTAGAAATTAAATTTAAAGATAAAAGTATAGCCGATGTACTCAATATGACTGTTGATGAAGGGTGCGAATATTTTGAAAATATTTCTTCAATAAAATCAAAACTACTAACACTTAAAAAAGTTGGACTTGGATATATAAAAATTGGTCAACAAGCTACTACTTTATCAGGAGGTGAGGCTCAACGAATAAAGTTAGCAAAAGAATTATCTAAAAGATCTACAGGAAGAACAATGTATATATTAGATGAACCGACCACAGGTCTTCATCAGCATGATATTAAAAAACTATTAGAAATTCTTCATACATTTGTATCATTAGGAAATACTGTTGTTGTAATTGAACATAATTTAGATGTTATAAAAACAGCAGATTGGATTGTAGATATGGGGCCAGAGGGTGGAGTTAATGGAGGAAATATTATAGCTGAAGGAAATCCTGAAAAAGTAAGTGAAATAGCTAATAGTTATACTGGAAAATTTTTAAAAGGAATTCTTCAAAAAAAATTAAAAAAGATAGCTTAAATAATAAAAAAAGTGATATATTAAAAGAATCATGAGTAATTTATTATCATCTTTGCCAAAAACAATTCATGCTTCTCTTTTATTGGCAGTAATACTATTTATTGGCCTTTTTTTTGGAAATGAAGGTTTTGAATTTGATAGGTATTTTTGGAGTTGGTTATTTAGATTAGCGCATGTAGTTGTAGCAATTATGTGGATTGGTTTACTTTGGTATTTTAATTTTGTTCAAATACCAAATATGCCAAAAATTCCAGATGAACAAAAACCTGCAATTGGAAAAGTAATAGCCCCAGCTGCATTATTTTATTTTAGATGGGCAGCTTTTGCTACAATTGTTACAGGACTAATATTAGCAGGTCTTAATGGATACTTGCACGACGCAATGACATTAGGATTTACCTCTGGCGGTGGTAAAAATACAGCAATAGGTATTGGTATGTGGCTTGGTTTATATATGGCATTCAATGTATGGTTTATTATATGGCCAAATCAAAAAAAAGCACTTGGAATAGTTCAATGTGAACCCGATGTAAAGGCAAAATCAGCAAGAACAGCAATGCTATTCTCTAGAACCAATACATTGTTGTCACTACCTATGCTACTATCAATGGTAGCAGCTCAAAATTTATATTAGTTTTAATCTTCCTTAACAATTGTTCTATAACTAACTTTTAAATATTCCAGAATTGGATTTGCTATATATATAGATGAATAAGTACCAAATATTACTCCAAATATCATAGCTAAAGAAAACCCTTTTAAAATTTCACCACCAAAAATAAATATTGAAAGTAGTGCCAATAAAGTTGTTAGTGAAGTTATAATAGTTCTCGATAAAGTTTCGTTGATTGATATATTTGTAACTTCATTAATTTTTTTACTTGAATATTTTTTTATATTCTCTCTAACACGATCAAAGATAACTACTGTATCATTCATTGAGTAACCAACAATAGTAAGCACAGCTGCAACAATTGATAAATTAATTTCTAAACTCAAAATTGAAAAAAAACCTAATGTAATAATAACATCATGCATAAGTGCAAAAATTGCTCCTAGACTGAATTGCCATTCAAATCTTAACCAAATATAAATTAGCATTGCTGATAGTGATAATAAAATTGCAATTATTCCTGATTTTAAAAGTTCTGCACTTACTTTTGGACCAACATTTTCTACTCTTCTAAAATTAAAGCTATTGCCAATATCTAATACTAGTTTTTTTTTTATATTTTCAATAAAATTGATATTTTTACTATCTCTTTTTTCAAATTTAATTAAAAAGTCGTTTTCGTTACCAAATTTTTTTACATTTAAGTCACCAAGATTCATTTTTGAAAAAGATTTTCTTATAGTTGAAATATCAATATTTTTGTCTTGAACCCTTAACTCAATTAATGTTCCGCCTTTAAAATCTACGCCATAATTTAGTCCCTTAAATAAAAGAGTTAATATTGAAAGAATAATTAAAATTATTGAAATAATATTAAATAATTTAAAGTGTTTATTAAAATTTATATCTGATGGAATCTTAATCATAATTTTGTTGAATTTGTTTTATTTTTATAAATATAGAAAGAAGTTAATTGTCTTGCCAAAAAGTAAACCGAGAATAAAGTAGTTAAAATACCAACTCCTAAAGTGATAGAGAAACCTTTAATTGGACCAGATCCCATTATAAATAATATGCATGCAGAAATTAAAGTTGTTATATTTGCATCTAATATAGCTGTTCTTGATTTTCTATAACCGTCATCAAAAGCTATTAAAGTATTATTTTCAATCTTTAATTCTTCTTTTATTCTTTCATAAATTAATACATTTGCATCTACAGCCATTCCTACAGTTAATATAATGCCTGCTATTCCTGGTAATGTAAGTGTAGCTTCAAAAATTGTTAAAATACCTATAAGTAAAAATAAATTTATAATTAGTGCAAAATTAGCTATCAATCCAAAAATCCTATACTTGATAAACATAAAAAATACCACTAGCGAAAATCCTATGATAAGAGAAATAATTCCTGATTTGATTGAGTCTTGACCTAAATCAGGACCTACTGTTCTCTCCTCAATTATAGTTAATGGTGCTGGGAGTGCTCCAGATCTTAATAATAAAGCTAGATCGGTAGCAGATTGAAATGTAAAGTTTCCACTTATTTGTCCATTTCCACCGACTATTGCGTCTCTTATTACCGGTGCACTTATTATTTTATTATCAAGAACTATAGCTAATCTTCTTCCTATACCGGTTGTAGTAGCCTTACCAAATCTTTTAGCACCTAATCTGTCGAGCGAGAATGATACTATCGTTTCATTTGTTTGATTATCAACTCTAGGTTTGGCATCTATCAAATTATCTCCACTTAAAATAATTCGTTTACTAACCAAAGCCTTTTCATCAGAGTTTTCAAAATTTAAACTTTCAGAACCAAAATTTTCTTCAGTTTTTTGAGATATAAATCTAAAGGATAAATTTGCAGTTTTTCCTAAAAGGTTTTTAATTCTTGAAGGATCATCTAATCCAGGCAATTCAACTAATATTCTTTCATTACCTCTTTTCAATATATTGGGTTCATTTGTTCCAAGTTCATCAATTCTTCTTCTAACAATTTCTAAAGCTTGGTCTATAGAACTATTTTTAAGTTCTACAAGTCCATACTTTGAATAATAAATAGAAACAGTTTGTTCTTGAATAATATATTCAAATTCAAAAGATTTAAACCTATCATAATAAGTATTGATAGGATTGTTTTTATCAGAAAATATTTCTTCAAATTTATTAATTGATAAATTATCTATATTAAAAGTTATTTTTTCATTAAGTATTTTTATATTTCTATAATTAATGTTATTCTCTTTAAAATTATTTTTAAGTGAAATTAATTTATTTTGTAATTTTTGTAGTATAATTGGTGCATTATCTATTTCTAGTAATAAATATGAACCACCTTGTAAATCTAATCCTAAATTAATTTTTTTATTTATAAAAGCATTATCTTTGTGTAAAAAATTTGATAATGCAAAATAACTTATACATAAAATAAAAGTATAAGTTAAAAAAATTCTTAATTTAGAAAAGTATAACACTTAATTATTTGATTTATTTTTTTTGATCAGGAGAATTTACAAGTGCTTGAATACCTGTACTTTTAACAAGTTCAATAGAAACATTATCTGATATAGTAACTTCAATTTTATCGTCATCCATGATTCTTTCGACTGTGCCAAATATACCTCCAGATGTAATAATTTTATCACCTCTTTTTAATGCGTTAACCATATTTTTATGGTCTTTTGCTTTTTTTTGCTGCGGTCTAATTAAAAAAAAGTAAAAAATTATAAATATTAATATTAATGGAATAAATTGACCAATACCTTCAGACATAGTTTCTCCTTAATTTTCAGATTTTTTATACTATTAATTTAAATATAACAACTATTTATATTTCTAATTAATTATGTCTACATTGCCCATATATGGTTTAAGAATATTAGGTATAAGAATACTCCCATCTTTTTGTTGATAATTTTCCATTATTGCAATTAAAGTTCTTCCAACAGCTAAACCACTACCATTTAAAGTTCCTACATTTCTTGTTTCATTTTTATCATTCTTATATCTGGCCTTCATTCTTCTTGCTTGAAAGGATCCACATGACGAACAACTAGAAATCTCTCTATATTTATTTTCAGATGGTATCCAAACTTCTATATCAAAAGTTTTTTCTGCACTAAAACCCATATCGCCAGTACATAATATTATTTTTCTATAAGGCAATTTAAGTAATTCTAAAATTTTAGTTGCACAATTCGTCATTCTATTTAATTCATTGATACATTCTTGTGGTTCAACAATACTTACCATTTCAACTTTGTAAAATTGATGTTGTCTAATCATTCCTTTTGTATCTTTTCCATAACTGCCAGCCTCTTTTCTAAAACATGGAGTTGCAGCAACAAGTCTTATAGGTAAATCTTTTCTATTTATAATTTTATCTTTAACCATATTAGTTAAAATAACTTCAGCAGTAGGAATTAAGAATTTTCTATCTTTTGATATTTTATCATCTAATAATATTTCATATTGATCATTTTCAAATTTTGGCAACTGACCCGTTCCATACATTGTGTTTTCAGATGCCAATAATGGCGGTGATACTTCTTGGTATCCGTTAATATTTACATGTGTATCTAACATAAAATTTGTTATAGCTCTTTCTAGTAACGCAAGTTTACCTTTAACAAAAACAAATCTTGACCCAGTAGTTTTAGTGGCTAAATCAAAATCAAGCATATTTAATGATTCACCTAATTGCGTATGAGATTTAGGTTTGAAATCAAAATTACTAATATTGCCAAATTTTAATATTTCAACATTAAAGTTTTCGTCTTTTCCTACAGGCACATCATCTAATGGTATATTTGGAATATTACTAATAATAGAATTAATTTTTTTTTGAATAACTAATTGTTTATCATTTATTTCAATAATATCTTTGGTTAGTTCTTTTGATTTTTCAAAATTCTTTGTATCTTTAGATTTAGATATAGTTTTTTTTTCTTGTTCCAAAAATTCTTTTTTTTGAATTAATTCACGATTAATTTTATCTAGATTAATTAATTCGTCTAAATCATATAAATTATTTCTTGATGATAATTTTTTTTTAAAAAAATCTAACTTTTTTCTTATTTCTTTTAAATCAAGCATTATCTTTTTTATTTTTCTTTTCTATTATTTTTACAGATAATATAGATAATTCATATAATATTAACAATGGTATTGCCAAACCTATTTGTGTAACTGGATCAGGTGGAGTAAGTATTGCAGCTGCTATAAATATAATCACCACGACGTATTTCCTTCTTTTTTTTAAAAATACAGAATCAATAAAACCAACTCTTGCTAAAAGACTTAGAACAACAGGTAATTGAAAACTAATACCAAAAGCAAATATCAATTTCATTACAAGTGATAGGTACTCATTAACTTTTGCCTCTAATTGTATAGGTAATGAAGTATTCAGAGCAGAAGTTTCAAATGATAAAAAAAATTTTATAGCTAAAGGCATTATTAGATAATAAACTAACATTCCACCTAATAAAAAAAGTATAGGTGTTGCAATTAAGTATGGCATTATTGCTTTTTTTTCATTTTCATAAAGACCTGGAGCTATAAATTTCCAAATTTGGATTAAAATTATTGGACTTGATATAAAGAATGCTGCAAAAAAAGAAACTTTTAAATAAGTTAAAAATGTTTCTTGTAACGCTGTAAATATTAATCTTCGATTTAATTCATCATTTTGAACGGCTTTTGCATATGGTTCAACTAAGAATGAATATATTTGTTGCGAAAAAAAATAACAGATTATAAAAAAAATAAATAAGATTATAAATGAATTTATCAACCTAGATCTTAGTTCAGTGAGATGGCTTACTAAGCTAACTTTATCTGTATTATCAGTGCTCATCTTTTTTTATATCTTTGTCTTCATTAGTCTTTTCATTAAAATTGATATTTTCTTTTTCGTAAGAAGTAACTTCATCTTGTATTGAATTAAAATATCTTTTAATTGTACCTATCCAAGAACCTATTTTTTTTAACATTAATGGAAAATCTTTGGGTCCAACAATAATTATTGCTATTGAAGCAATTAAAAGAATTTCGAACCAGCCAATTTGTGGCATTTATGAATTATTTCTGCTCTGAGTCTGAGTTGTTATCAGAGATATTTTTTGAGTCTGTCTCGTCGGTAATATCAGTAGACATACCTTTTTTAAAACTTTTAATACCTTTTGCAACATCACCCATCAAGCTTGATATTTTACCTCTTCCAAAAAGAAGTACGACTAAAATTATTACTATTGCTATTTGCCAAAAACCTATGCTCATGAATATTTTTATACCTCTTTTTTTAATTTAATTAAAGTAAACTTTTTTATTTATCATCAGTTTCAAGTGTACTTTTTAACATTTCATCAATATTGGAATAAATATCTTCTTTTTTTTCATCCTGTTTTTCCTTAAAAAAAGTTCCAGTACCAAATATTGATGAATCTATGTTTCCTGAATCTATGAGCCCAGCAGAACCAAGTTCTTCTACCGTTGGTAAATCTGACAATTTCTGAAGATTAAAATGGCTTAAAAAATCATCCGTAGTTGCGTATAACAATGGTCTACCTGGTATATCTTTTCTTCCCGCGGGTTTTACCCAGTTTAACTCCATTAAAATTTCAAGAGTATTTGTACCAAAAGCTACTCCTCTGATTTCCTCAATTTCAGTTCTTGTTACTGGTTGATGATAAACAATTATAGATAGTGTCTCTATTGCTGCTCTAGACAGTTTTTTTTGAACAGATTTTTGCTGTGTCATAAGAGAAGATAAATTTTCAGAAGTTCTGAATGACCATTTATTTGAAATACAAACTAAATTAATACCTCTGTTTGAATAATGATCTTTTAGTTTATTTAAAGATTTAGTTAGATTTTTAATTTTATTCAATTTTTGTTTAATTGTTTCTTCATCAAGAGGTTCTTCAGCCGCAAAAAGTATTGCCTCTATTTCTTTTTCTTCTTGAGAAATATCGTTTGGAAAATTTATTATATTATTTTTTGAAATTTTATTCATATTTTTTGTTTTATGTACACTTTATCAAATAGTTTATTTTGTTTAATAATTAGATTTCCTTCTTTAACAAGTTCAAGAGACCCTGAAAAAATACCTGCAACACCAGATTTTTTTAAAGACTTAGTTTTTTTAAATTTATCAGGCACCAAATTATTTATATCTTTCCAATCTAGTAAAGTTTCAAATAAGGATCTAATTCTCTTTATCCCATCTTCTGAAGAAAATGTTGGAAGTTTAGGAATATTAATTCTTTGAAAATCTTTTTTCATTACTATACTAGAGTAAGATTTTAATATTTCATATAAA
>SHAN01000024.1 GCA_004213155.1 Candidatus Pelagibacterales bacterium | reverse complement strand
CTTTAAAAGATTATAAGTTAACTTGGAAAACTATTTTAAGATCATCTGGAATAGGATCATTTATTGGAGTGCTTCCAGCGGAAGGAGGGACCGTTGCGTCATTAATTGGGTATTCAGAAGCTAAACGTTGGTCAAAAAAACCTGAAGAATTTGGTAAAGGATCTATAGAAGGAATAGCTGGAGCAGAAGCAGCAAATAATGCTGCTACAGGAGGAGCTATGGTTCCAACTTTAGCTTTAGGAATACCAGGAAGCGCTACTACTGCTGTTATTTTAACAGGATTAATTATTCATGGAGTGAGACCAGGTCCAGATTTATTTAAAGAACAGCCAGAATTTTTGTATGGAATTTTTGGATCGATGTTAATAGCAAATATATTATTTTTTATTTTTGGTTTTTTTGGAGCAAAAATTTTTGCACGAATTACACTCGTTCCAAATAAATTGTTATGGCCAATGATTTTTGCTTTATCTGTATGTGGAACTTATTCATTAAGCCAATCATTAATTGATGTATGGATAATGTTATTTTTTGGATTAATTGGTTTTTTTATGAGAAGATATGGTTTTTCAGTTGTACCAGTTATAATAGGGTTAATTTTAGGAGAACTTGTAGAGGGTACATTAAGGCAATCTTTAGTTATATTTGAGGGTAATTGGTTTATGTTTTTGACCAGACCTATTGCTCTAACGTTTTTTATTTTAGCAATTATTGCATTACTTTTTCCATTGTTTAAAAGAAAAAAAAAATATAATTGAATTAAATTAATCTTTAATCTAAAAATCAATTTATGAATGATTACAATTTAAAAGGTAGAAGAGCTATTGTAACCGGTGGAGCGCAGGGTTTTGGTTATGCAATTACAAAAAGATTTTTAGAATCAGGAGCTGAAGTAATAATCTGGGATATCGATCAGCAATCCATAGATAAAGCATTAAAAGAACTTTCATCAAATAAATGCAGTTTTCAAATCGTTGATGTTACAAATTTTGAAGATATTTCAAAAAATATAGAAATATTAATTAAAGAAAAAAAAATAGATATTTTTATAAATAATGCTGGAATGGCTGGTAAAAATACACAAGTATGGAATTATCCTAACGATGAATGGTTAAAAGTTATGGACCTAGATTTAAATTCAGTTTTTTATTGCTGCAAAGCAATAGTCCCTCACATGATTAAGAATAATTATGGAAGAATAGTAAATATTGCTTCAATAGCTGGCAAAGAAGGAAATCCAAATGCAAGTGCATATAGTACAGCAAAAGCAGGAGTCATAGGTCTTACAAAATCACTGGGTAAAGAACTTGCAGATAAAAATATTTCAGTCAATGCAGTAACTCCAGCAGCTGCAAAAACAAGAATTTTTGATCAAATGACAAAAGAACATATAGATTACATGTTGTCAAAAATACCAAGAAAAAGGTTTGCCAAAGTTGATGAATTAGCATCTTTAGTTACATGGTTATCTGCTGAGGAAAACTCATTTTCTACAGCAGCTATTTTTGATTTAAGCGGTGGAAGAGCAACTTATTAGATATGCAAATTGGATTTGATGTTGGCGCAACAAAAATAGAGAGCGTTGTACTAAAAGATAATGGAGAAGAAACAAATAGAAGTAGAAGAGATTGTCCAAAAGATTACAATCAAATAATTCAATCAATAAAAGAAATAGTTACTAATATTGAAAATGAATTTAAGCAAACTTTACCAGTAGGTGTTTGTCATCCAGGAGTTCATTCACCTCAAACAGGATTAGTTAAAAATGCTCCTAATTGTATTTGGATTGAAAAAAAACCTTTTCAAACTAATTTACGCGAGGCTTTAGGTAGAGAAATTTTTTGTGAAAATGATGCAAATTGTTTTGCTTTATCAGAGGCAATTGATGGAGCAGGTAAACATTATAAAATTGTTTATGGCATTATACTTGGATCAGGTGCTGGTGGAGGATTAGTAATAGATAAACAAATTGTTACAGGCCCTAACGGTGTTGCAGGTGAGTGGGGTCATAATCAATTACCCTATATGGCAGCAAAAAAAGAAGAACTTCAAACTTCAAGTTTAAGAGAAGCAGAGATCGAGAGTTTTATTTCAGGGCTAGGATTAGCTAAAAAGTTTAATAAAAAATATGGAAAAAATTTAAAGACTAGTGAAATATTTAAACTATATAGACAACATGATTTAGATGCAGATAAAATGATTGATGAATTTAAAGTAAATCTTGCGATGTCATTAGCAACTATAATCAATATACTTGATCCTGATGCTTTTGTATTTGGAGGTGGTGTTACCAATGAAATAGATTTTTTTGATGAAATAGAAAATCTAGTTAAAAAATATGTTATAGGAAAAGAGTATGAGGGAGTTTTTTTAAAGCCTAAATTTGGTGATGCAAGTGGTGTACGGGGTGCGGCAAGGTTAGGCAGAACATCTAGTTATTAGTTAAGACTGTGTACTAATAAGTGAATTTTAAATTTAATCATAAAAATTTTTTATAGATAAACTCAGAATTAATTTGATATAAATTAAAATCAATTCCAGGTTGTAATAACTTTTTTTATTATGTTTTTTTAATCATAGTTCCTATACTCTTTTTTTTAAATTAACTGAGAAGGATAAATATTATGAAAAAATTGTTAATTGCTTTAATAGCATTTGCATTAACACCAAATATTTCATTTGCAGCACCTAAAGCGGAGGTTTTGCATTGGTGGACATCTGGTGGAGAGGCTAAAGCTTTACAAGTATTAAAAGATGATTTCGCAGCTAAAAGTGGTGAATGGTTAGACATGCCAGTTTCTGGTGGTGGTGGTGATGCAGCTATGCAAACACTTAAAGCTAGAATTGTTGCAAACGATGCACCTGCAGCTGCTCAAATTAAAGGTCCAACAATCCAAGCTTATGATAGAGAAGGAGTTGTGGCACCCTACAATATAGATGCAGTTGCTAAAAAAGAAGGTTGGGACAAACTTTTAAGTAAGCAAGTTGCTAGCCACATGAAATGTGATGATGGTAAAGCTTATTGTGCTGCTCCAGTAAACATTCATAGAATTGATTGGTTCTGGGCAAATAAAAAAGTTTTAGATTCTAATGGAATTAAAATGCCAAAATCATGGTCTGAGTTCAATGCAGCAGCAGATAAGTTGCAAGCAAAAGGAATAATTCCTTTAGCACATGGATCTCAACCTTGGCAAGATGCAACAGTTTTTGAAGCTGTAGCACTTGGAATAGGTGGTAATGACTTTTACAAAAAAGCATTTGTTGATGCTGATGTTTCTACTTTAAGTGGATCTACAATGGTAAAAGTTTTTGATCAAATGAGAAAACTTAAAGGATACACAGATGCTGGTTCTCCAGGTAGAGACTGGAACGTTGCAACTGGTATGGTTATGGAGGGCAAAGCTGCATTCCAACTTATGGGTGACTGGGCAAAAGGTGAATTTGCTGCAGCAGGCTTAAAACCTGATGTTGATTACTATTGTGCATCAACTCCATCTGATAATGGATACCTTTACAACGTTGACTCATTTATTTTCTTTAAGGTTAAAGGTAATGATAAAGTTGAAGGTCAAAAACTACTTGCAAGCCTAATGATGGGTAAAAACTTTCAGAAAGTTTTTAACATGTATAAAGGTTCAATTCCTGCAAGACTTGACGTATCAATGGCTGATTTTGATAAGTGTGCTAAAAAATCAAACTCAGATCTAAATACTGCTGCAAAAAAAGGTGGATTACTACCTAGTTTTGCGCACGGAATGACTTTAGAATTAGGTGTCAAAGGTGCAATACAAGATGTTGTTACTGAGCATTTCAATTCAAACATGTCTTCACAGGATGCTGTTAAAAAATTATCAGCAGCTGTTAAGGCCGCAAGTTAATCAAGAGTTTAGTTAAATACTTATACGCGCTACTATTTGTTTAGTAGCGCGTATTAAAATTTTTTTACATCTATGTTTTGGTTAAAAAGAAATTTACCCAGGTTAGTAATAGCACCATCTTTTGGTGTTCTGATATGGTTTGTTTATGGTTTTATTCTTTGGACTATTTATATTTCTTTTACCAAGTCAAAACTTTTACCAAAGTATGAATTTTGGGGAATAGACCAATATTTTAGATTATGGTCAATGCCTAGATGGCACGTCGCAGTTGAGAATTTATTTATTTTTACAGTTTTGTTTATAATACTGTGTGTTTTTATTGGCATTATTCTTGCAATTTTACTTGATCAAAAAATTAGAGCTGAAGGATTTTTGAGGACAATTTATTTGTATCCAATGGCCTTATCTTTCATAGTTACAGGAACTGCATGGAAATGGATATTGAACCCGTCATTAGGATTAGAAAAGTTCGCTATAGATATAGGTTTTGAAACATTTACATTTGATTGGTTAGTGACACCTGGAATGTCAATTTATACTATAGTCATTGCAGGAGTTTGGCAATCATCAGGGTTTATAATGGCAATATTTTTAGCCGGACTCAGATCTGTGGATGATGAAATCATTAAAGCTGCGAAAATTGACGGAGCAGGCCTGATAGCTGTTTATTTAAAAATAATTTTACCTATGATGAGACCTGTTTTTATGAGCGCTATTGTTATTTTGTTACATTTAGCAATAAAAAGTTACGATTTAGTAATAGCATTAACAGCAGGTGGTCCAGGAATATCCTCAGACATGCCAGCAGTTTTTATGACACAAATGGCATTCCATAGAAGTGAAATTGGTTTAGCATCTGCAAGTGCAATTATGATGTTTTTAACAGTCTCTGCTATTGTAGTACCCTATTTATATTCAGAATTAAAAAGAGAAGATCAAAGAAATTAATATGCAGAATTATCAAGAATTAGAAAAATCATCCAACACCAAAAAAATAATTTACAGATGGATCTTGTTTATAATATTAGGAATTTTTGCTCTTTATTATATCACGCCATTATATGTTATGATTGTTACATCATTCAAAACAATGGAAGAAATTAGACAAGGTAACTTATTTGCTTTTCCAAATTCTATTAATCTTGAATCTTGGAATGTAGCTTGGAATGGTCAAGGTTTTTCTGCTGGAGATGTTTATTTAAAAACTTACTTTTGGAATTCGGTTAAGCTAGTTGTTCCAGCAGTTATCATTTCAACAATTATGGGTGCTATAAATGGTTATGCATTAACAAAATGGAGATTTAAAGGAGATAGCTGGGTTTTTTTATTATTTTTATTCGGTACATTTATTCCTTATCAAGCAATATTATTGCCTATGTCTAGAACTTTGGGAACAATTGGTATTTCAAACTCAATATATGGTTTAATTTTAGTCCATGTAGTTTATGGATTATGTTTTACAACATTATTTTGTAGAAATTACTATATTTCAATTTCAGATGAAATAGTAAAAGCCGCTAGGATTGATGGGGCAGGTTTTTTTAAGATATTTTTTAAGATAATATTACCAATATCTGCACCTATACTGGTCGTGACTGTAATTTGGCAGTTTACACAAGTATGGAATGATTTCTTATTTGGTGCAACTTTTACATTTGGAAAGGAGGCTCCGATTCAAGTAGCTTTAAATAACATGGTATTAACTAGCTCTAGTGTAAAACGATATAATGTAGATATGGCTGCAGCAATAATTGCAGGTTTTCCAACTTTAATTGTTTATGTCTTAGCGGGAAAATATTTTATTAGGGGATTAACAGCAGGATCGGTGAAAGGATAATTATGGCAACTTTAAAGATTAATGAATTAAATAAAAATTTTGGAATTACTGAAGTTTTAAAAGGTATTAATTTAGATATAAATGATGGGGACTTCTTAGTCTTATTAGGACCATCAGGATGTGGAAAATCAACGCTTTTAAACACTATTTCAGGATTAGAAACTATCAATAGTGGTGAAATATTAATTGATAATCATGTCGTCAACAATATGGAACCAAGTGACAGAGATATAGCATTAGTATTTCAGTCTTATGCTCTCTATCCAGCTATGACTGTTAAAAAGAATGTCACATTTGGACTTGAGCAAAGAAAAACCCCAAAAGAAAAAATTGCACAGGCATTAGAGGAAGTTTCAAACTTATTACAAATAAATGAACTTTTAGAGAGAAAACCTTCGCAATTATCTGGTGGACAAAGACAAAGAGTTGCTATGGGAAGAGCTTTAGTAAGAGACCCAAAAATTTTTTTATTTGATGAACCATTATCAAACTTAGATGCAAAACTAAGAGTAGAGATGAGAAGAGAGATTAAAAAATTACACAAAAGATTAAAAACTACAATAGTTTACGTTACGCATGATCAAACTGAAGCAATGAGCTTGGGAACTAATATAGCTATCATGGATCAAGGTAAAATCCAACAATGCGATACACCAAAAAATATTTATAATAAGCCTGAAAATATGTTTGTTGCAGATTTTATTGGATCACCCTCTATGAATTTAATAGAAGGCATTCTAAAAGATAAATATTTTATGCCCAAGGGCTCAAAAGATATTAAGATTCCATTAAATGAGTACGCATTTAAAGTCAATATTAATGAAGAGAGACCAGTTTATTTAGGTATTAGACCAGAACATGTGTATTTTGAGAAGGTCAATTCAAATTGTTTTGAGATAAATTTAAGGTCTGAACTTGTGGAATATACAGGGCATGAGCAAATAATTACTTTTGATTATTCAAATCAACAATTGCTTGGAAAGTTTTCATCTACAATAGATATACAAATGGATAAAGATTGTAATTTAAATCTTGATTTAAATCAAATATCTTTATTTGATAAAGATACTAGAGGGAGAATCTAATATGACAGCTATATACACTGATTTAAAAGATAAAAGAGTTTTTATTACTGGTGGTGGAACAGGAATCGGAGCTTCAATCGTGGAACACTTCTGTGAACAAAAAGCAGAAGTTTACTTCATAGATATTAATGAGAAAGCTTCAAATGAATTAGTTTTGAAATGTAAAAATAAAGAAATTTCAATTCCAAATTTCATAAAATGTGATTTGTTGGATATTAAAAAACTTCAAAATGTATTATTGAAAATAATTGAAGAGAATGGACCTATAGAAATTTTAATTAATAGTGCAGCAAATGATGAAAGACATAATATTGAGGATGTTACAGAGAAATATTGGAATGATAGAATGAATATTAATTTAAGACATTATTTTTTTACAGTTCAATCAGTTAGAAAGTCGATGATTAAAAATAATGGAGGTGTTATAGTTAACATAGGCTCAGCCTCATGGATGATTGGTCAAGGTGGAATGGCTGCATATACAGCTGCTAAATCTGGAGTTGTTGGTCTTACTAGGTCTTTTGCAAGAGATTTAGGTGAATATAATATAAGAGTTAATTCTGTCGTACCTGGATGGACAATAACTGAAAGACAAATAGAAAAGTGGTTAACTCCAGAGTCTGAGGCCGATATGATGAAAAAGCAATGTATTAAAAGGAGATTAATGCCTTCAGACGTAGCTAAAGCTGTTCTTTTTTTTGCCTCTGAGCAGTCATCAGGATGTACAAATCAGTCTTACATAGTTGATAATGGCTGGTTATAACTATCAATTACTTTATGAAAAAAAAAAATTTAAGAAGTAAGGAGTGGTTTGATAACCCTAACGATCCAGGTCTTACAGCTCTATATTTAGAAAAATATCTTAATTATGGTTTAAAAAGAAAAGATTTACAATCTGGAAAACCTATAATTGGTATAGCACAGTCTGGTAGTGATCTTGCACCATGCAATAGACATTTTTTAGAATTAAGTAAAACTATTAAAGATGGCATTAGAGAAGCTGGTGGACTACCAATGGAATTTCCAACACATCCAATTCAAGAAACTGGAAAAAGACCAACAGCAGGTCTAGATAGAAATCTGTCGTATCTATCACTAGTAGAAGTTCTTTATGGTTATCCAATAGATGGAGTTATATTAACGACTGGATGTGACAAAACTACACCTGCAGCATTAATGGCAGCGGCGACTGTAAACATACCCTCTATTGTTTTATCTGGTGGACCAATGCTTGATGGATCTTATAAAGGAAAAAAAGCAGGGTCGGGTACAATTATATGGGAAGCAAGAAGGCTACATGCAAAAGGTGAAATTAATTATGAAGAATTTATGGATATGGCAGCAGCATCAGCACCAAGTATAGGTCATTGTAATACAATGGGTACAGCATCATCAATGAACTCAATAGCAGAAGCACTTGGAATGTCTTTAACAGGTGGAGCTATAATACCTGCACCATATAAAGAGAGAGAAACAATTTCATATAAAACAGGAAAAAGAATTGTAGAAATGGTTCATGAAGATCTGACACCATCAAAAATCATGACTAAGCAAGCTTTCGAAAATGCAATTTATGTAGCAAGTGCAATTGGAGCTTCTAGTAATTGTCCACCGCATTTAGAAGCAATTGCTAGACATATGGGTATTGATTTTGGAATTGATAACTGGCAAAAACTGGGGCACGATATTCCTTTACTTGTTAACTGCCAACCCGCAGGTGAACATTTAATGGAAGGTTTTTTTAAAGCTGGAGGAATTCCAGCTGTAATGCAAGAATTAATGAAAAATAATAAATTACATAAGAATCTTATTACAGTCACAGGAAAAACTATTGAAGAAAATTTAAAAGAAAAAATTACAATAGATAAAAATGTTATAAAAACTTTTAAAGAACCTCTAGTTAAGAATGCTGGATTTATAGTGATGAAGAGTAATTTTTTTAATTCAGCTGTTATGAAAACATCAGTAATTAGTCCTGAGTTTAGAAAAAGATATTTATCTAACCCAAAAAATCCAAATATATTCGAAGCTAATGCAATAGTTTTTGAAGGACCTGAAGATTATCATTTAAGAATTAATGATGAAAATTTAAATATAAATGAAAACTCAATTTTGATGATTAGGGGTTGTGGACCCGTTGGTTATCCAGGATCAGCAGAAGTTGTTAATATGCAGCCTCCTGATAAATTGTTAAAAAAAGGGATTAACACACTTCCAACACTTGGTGATGGAAGACAAAGTGGAACATCTGAAAGCCCATCAATACTTAATGTATCCCCAGAATCTGCAATTGGTGGAGGTTTATTGATTGTAGAAACAGGTGATAAAATTAAAATAGATTTAAATAATAGCAGAATTGATTTATTAATTTCAAACGAAGAAATAGAAAAAAGAAAAAAAGATGTTAAAATTCCAAAATTAGAAAATCAAACACCCTGGCAAGAGATTGCTAGAAAGATGGTTGGACAATTAGAGACAGGAGCTTGTCTAGAGACAGAATCTCTATATTTAGATATAACTAATACCAAAGGGATACCTAGACATTCACACTAAAAAGGAAAAAATTAAATGAGTAAAAGATTAGAAGGAAAAAATATTATTGTTACAGCTGCAGGACAAGGAATAGGTAAAGCAACAGCTATAGCTTTCCACAACGAAGGAGCAAATGTATCAGCAACAGATTTAAATGATAAAACATTAAAAGATTTAAATAATGAGTATCCAAATATAAAAGTTTATAAACTAGATTCTACCGACAACAATGCAATTTTAGATTTTATGAAGAATATAAATAATGTAGATGTATTATTTAATGCAGTAGGTTTTGTCCATCATGGAACTATTTTAGATTGTGAAGAAAAAGATTGGGATTTTTCTTTTGATGTTAATATAAAATCAATGTTTTTTATGTGTAAGGCTGTTCTTCCAAAAATGATAAAAAAAAAGGGAGGAAGTATTATTAATGTTTCATCCATAGCATCTAGCCTTAAAGGTTTGCCAAATAGATTTGTTTATGGTGCCTCTAAAGCAGCAATAATTGGACTTACCAAATCAATAGCTTCTGATTTTGTTAAACAAAATATAAGATGTAATGCTATAGCACCTGGTACAGTTTTTTCACCATCTTGGCAAGACAGAGTAAATCAGAGTCCAGATCCAGTTCAAGCAAAAAAAGATTTTATAGCTAGACAACCTATGGGCAGATTAGGAACAGCTGAAGAAATAGCTTCAATAGCAATTTATTTAGCTGGAGATGAATCAACATTCACAACAGGAAATACTTTTTCTGTTGATGGTGGAATGACAATCTAAATTAACGAAAAGGAAAAAATGAAATTATTGAGAATTGGAGAAAAAGGAAAAGAAAAACCAGCTGCATTAGATAAAGATGGTAAAATTAGAGATATAAGCTCTCATATAAAAGATTTAAATTCTGATCATTTAAATTTTGAAACAATAAAGAAACTAAATGAAATCAATTTAGAAACATTACCAGAAGTTTCTAACTCAGAAAGAATTGGTTCGTGTATTTCTAAACCAGGTAAGTTTATTGCTATTGGATTAAATTATTCAGATCACGCTGCTGAAACTGGAGCACAAGCCCCATCAGAACCTATTGTTTTTATGAAAGCAACAAGTTCAATAAATGGACCTAATGATGATATTGAAATATCAAAAGACTCAAAAAAACTAGATTGGGAAGTTGAATTAGGAATTGTTATAGGAAAAAATCTTAAAAATATTTCTGAAAAGGAAGCAGAAGATCACATACTAGGCTATTGTCTTGTGAATGATATTAGTGAAAGAGAATGGCAAATAGAAAAGTTAGGTCAATGGGTAAAAGGTAAATCTCATGACACATTTGGTCCAATTGGCCCTTATTTAGTTACTAAAGAAGACATTTTGGATGTTAATAATTTAAACTTAAGTTTAGATGTTAATGGCAAGAGAATGCAAACTGGTAATTCAAAAACCATGATATTTAATGTTAATTATATTGTATCTTACCTTAGTAAATTTATGTCTTTACAAGCAGGAGATATTATAACCACAGGAACGCCTCCAGGAGTAGGAATGGGAATGAAACCTCAGGTATTTTTAAGGGCAGGTGACAAAATTAGATTATCAATAGATAATTTAGGAGAACAAAATTCAAAGGTTGTATTAGAATAATTTGAAAATAAAAACATCAAAACCAGAAACTCTTTGGCATGCTAAAACTATGCTAGGTGAGGGAACACTATGGGTACCTTCATTAAAATCTATTTATTTTGTTGATATTAAGAAAAGAAAAATTTTAATTTTTAATACAAGAAGCAAAAACAAAAAAATTATTAACATTGATAAAGAAATTGGCTTCATTACACATGTTAAAAAAAATATTTTTTTACTTGGTTTAAAATCTGAAATTAGAATAATGAATCTTAGAAATAGAAAAATCTTAAAGTCAATTGAAATTGAAAAAGATAAACCTTTAAATAGAATTAATGATGGAAAAACAGATCTTGTTGGAAGACTTTGGTTTGGTACTATGGATAATCCTGAAAGAAATATAAGAAATGGTTCTTTATATTGTTTAGATAAAAAACTATCACTTTATAAAGTTGATACAAAATATTACATACCAAATGGTCCTGCATTTATAAATAAAAATACTTTTTTGCATACAGATAGTTTAAGAAAAATAGTTTTTAAAATTAAAATTAATAAAAATTATAATATAATTAAAAAAATTAAATTTATAAAATTTTCTAAAAATGAAGGGTTTCCTGATGGAATGACTATAGATAGTAAAAACAATGTATGGATTTGTCATTTTGGTGGAAGTTGTATTACGGTGTATAATTCATATGGTAAACGTATTCATAAAATTGATTTTCCAACAAAAAATATTACCAACTGTACTTTTGGAGGACCTTATAACAATGAAATATTTGTAACCTCTGCATTAAAAGGAATTAAAAAAAAAGATATTAAGAAATATAAATTTTCTGGCTCTTTATTCAAAATTAAAACTAATATTAAAGGAATAATTTCTAAATCATTTAATATAATTTAGTATTTTAAATTAATATAAGTTTAATTATTTATCTAAACTAAATCTACCCGGTTCTTTGGTAATTAAAAATAGTAAACCACCAGATATAGCAATATTTTTTAGAAATGCAGTTGTCTGCATTTGGTCACTAAAATCAAAATGGAAAATAAATGCTAGACTGATAGTAAAAATTGCTAAAATAAAAGCAGAAATTCTAGTTTTATATCCAGCTATAATTAATAAAGGAAATAGAATTTCTATAATAATTCCAGGTACTATAATTATGCCAGGTAAATTATAACTTTCTATAAATTCAACTGTAGACTCATAATTAAATATTTTACCAATTCCATTTATTATAAATAGAGAAGAAATAAAAATTCTACCAAATAGATCAATTAGTGAACCAAAAAAACCCATAATAATTAATGATAACAGCTAAATAATTAGATTTATATAGTCTTTTATTTCTTGACTTATCTATTAAATTTCTGTCTAACGCATTTGTTATTAGTTTACTAATAACATTTAATAACTAAAACAAGGAAAAGTAATGAGTCTAAAAGGTAAAGTAAAATGGTTTAATGGAACTAAAGGTTATGGTTTCATTGAAAGAGAAGATAAAGAAAAAGATGTGTTCGTTCATTCATCGGCAGTTAGAGATGCTGGTTTAAGATTTCTTAACGAAGGTGACGAAGTAACGTTTGACGTTGAAGATGGCGAAAAAGGTCCATCTGCAGTTAACCTTCAAAAAACATCCAACTAATTATATTTAAATTTAATTTTGAATATTAGGCTATTTAATGGCCTCTTTTCACTTTTGAGCTTATGTAACTTAATTGTTACATTTGCTCTTAAGTTTATATTTTGTTTAGCTCTTTTTTGTATAAAGATAATCCATGAGATACTTTATATTCATAAGATTCCTTAAAACTTTCTAATTGCCAACCTTTTAATCTTGTAAGTATTATTTTTAAATTATTTTTTTTCCAATTGTTGGTAGTTTCTTCATCTTTCCAGATTTTTTTTTCATTATTAGTTCTACCACAACCATAACAATAACCTGTTACAGGGTCAGTTTTACAAATACTAACACATGGTGAAATAATTATATTTTTATTTATTATATTCATATTATTTTTTTAAATATATTTTTTACAAATGATAAAAAGTAATTAAAGCAAGTATATATATAAGCAAAAGAAAAATTAATTACAGTTTTTGATTTGCCTGAAGATCTGACCTTTTCAACAAATGGTATTTCTAGAATTTTTTTATTTGATTTTTTACAATGAACCAAAAGATCTACA
>SHAN01000023.1 GCA_004213155.1 Candidatus Pelagibacterales bacterium | reverse complement strand
TTGCCTTATCTTTTTCAAATTTAATATCATAACATTGTACATCTATACCTCCTATTGTTTTTGTATTTATAGCAAGTATTTGTCCAACTCCATGTTTTGGATAAACTATATAGTCTTTTGGTTTATAAATCTTTTTTTCAGTTGCTTGTTTTTTAATTTTTTTTATTTCTGGCTTTTGTTCATTCGATTTTTGAATTCTTAAATTATTTTCAGGTACAGTGTTTTTAGCTTTAGATACTACTTCTACTTTTTTAACTTTTTTTAGTTTTTTTAGTTTTTTTAGTTTTTTAGCTTTTTTAACTTTTACTTTTTTTTCTTTTTTTTGTTTTTTTTTCTTTTTAAGCATATTAAAAATCATAAGTTTTCATTAAAATATTTATCGAATTTATTTTCTTCATTTTCAAATTTTTTTGCATCTTCCGGAGGATCTTTTTTTGCATTTATATTAGGCCAAATTTCAGAGTATTTAGTATTTATCTCTAGCCATTTTTCAATTCCATTTTCAGTATCAGGTTTAATCGCATCAACAGGACATTCCGGTTCACAAACGCCACAATCTATACACTCATCCGGTTTAATTACAAGCATATTTTTTCCTTCATAAAAACAATCAACTGGGCATACATCTACACAGTCCATAAATTTACATTTAATACATTTGTCATTTACTATGTAGGTCATAATTATTCTTTTTTACTTTCTAATATAGAGTTTTTTATTTCACCACTTTCTTTATCAGTAATATATAAAAGTCCATTTAATCTTCTCATTAAATTTGACTCATACATATCAGAATGGTTATCTGAATATATAATTTGCCACAGTATTTTGATTATTTTTAACCTGAACTCCTTATCATAATTCTTAATTTCTCTAGTAAATTCTAAAATATGATTAGAGTCATTTTCTTTTTTTTCAGATTCTTTTAAAATTAATTCAAGCTCATCATTTGATTTATTGTATAAGCTATGTAGAGCTTTTAATATTATATTTTTTTCATTTTTTGTATAGTTTTCATCCATTTTTGCAGCATGAATAAATAGACAACAAGTCAGCATTATTTGATTATTATCGTTAGCTGTTTTTTTTTTATCATTTTCTTTATTAAAAAAATTTATCATAAAAAATTAATTAAAATTAACGTTACTTAAAATTTTAAAAGGATTATCGTCTTCTTTACTACTTTTTTTTATTTTGGTATATCTTTTTTTTCTAAAAGGACTGTATTCTAAAAATATTTCATCATTTTTTTCTTCATATTTATAACCCATAAGAACCATAAGTTTTAAGAAGTTTTTTTTTGTACATCCTAATAAATTAATCATTTCTGATTTAACTTTTACTTTTTTATCTTTTGTATTTTCAATTATTTGAATAAACAACCTTTCAAGTATATCAATTCTTACATAAAAATTTTCAAATTTTTCAAAGCCACAAATAAGCATAAAATTGGAATTAATATTTATTTTACTTTCAATAAAATTTAAACCAAATTTAGGTGGTTCTAGTTTCATATTATTTCTGTAAAAATTTTTCCATAAAAGCAATCTGATTTTTACTGCTTCAGGTTTAATTATTTTATGTAAATATATATGATATCTTCCAATTTTGATTCCACTTTTCCTTAAAATTTTTCTACTTTCTAGAGATAATTTTTTTACAAATTCATTAACTAAATTTCTTTTAATAACTCCATTATTTTCAAAAAGTTGATAACTCAAAGCTCTTACAGAGGTATTATTTTTTTCAATAATATTTAGATTAACTAAATCTGTTAGTTTATCTTGAATAAATTTTTTTAACCACTGTTCCAAGTATGTTTGTAATTGGTTTTTTTCTTCAAATTCTAAAATATCATCAACAACTAAATTTAGATTTGGTTCTAAATAATTTTTGCCTTGTGATATGAATGCAATCGGATCATTTTTCCAGTAAATCTTAAAATCATCTTTAAGTTCAATTTTATCATCACTTATAATTTTATTTATTCTTTTGATTAGTTCTGGCCTAACCCCTTGTCTAGCTGCTTTTTTAAGTGATTTAATATCTGTATCCAAAGCGCCAGCTTTTAAATCTAATATTAATTTTAGACCTTTTAATTCACCAATATATTGATTATCAATTATAATATTCTTTTCTTCTTTTATTTCGGTTTTTAGATCAATTTCTTGTTTCAAGCCTCTAGCCAATATACTAGCTCTTTTATCTATAAAACTTTTTGTAAGTTCTTCGTGCAGTCTTTCTGATAGTTTATCTTCAAGTATTTTTGTTCTTTCAATCCAATAATCTTGATTTTCAACCCAGTTTTTTTTATTTGCAACATACGACCAAGTTCTAACATTTGCAATTCGATTTGTTATTGAATCAACATTTCCCTCTAATTTATCTAAATTGTTTAATTGTTCTTTCATATATTTATTTAATACTTTTTTTTTATCAGATATTAAAAAACTAAATACTTTACTTACTACTTCTAAGTGATGTCCGTATGTATGTTTTACAAAATCTGGTATTTGACAACATTCCCATAAGATTTCTAATGAATTTTTGTTATTTTTAATATTATATTTAGAATAATTTTTTAAAAAAAATTTTAATAATTTTTCATCTTCACATTCATGAATCCTTCTTAAAAATTTTTTATTAGGCCTTTCATCTAAAGAATTAATTAATGAAGTAAAATTCATAAAATTTAAATTTGAATTTCTCCAGAAAATATTAATTATAGGCTCTAATTTATGATTTTCTAGGAGACTTATTTCATCATTTGTTAATTCTTTACATTCTCCTGTAATTCCAAATGTTCCATTATTTAAATATCTTCCTGCCCTTCCTGCAATTTGTGATATTTCAGATAAATCAAGTTGTCTTAATTTTTTTCCGTCAAATTTTTTTAAATTAGAAAAATAAACATTATCTAAATCCATATTGATTCCCATTCCTATTGCGTCAGTTGCAACTAAGTAGTCAACATCTCCAGATTGATATAATTGAACTTGAGAATTTCTAGTTTTAGGACTTAATGAACCCATTATTATTGCTGCACCCCCTTTTTGTCTTCTAATTAATTCAGCAATTGCATAAACTTCTTCAATTGAAAATGCTATAATTGCGGTCTTTGGATTTAGGCGTGATATTTTTTTATGTCCACTATAACTCAATTTTGAAAATCTTTCTTTAAAAATGAATTCAATTTCATTATCTAACGAATTTAATATATTTTTTATTGTAGGAGAGCCTAAAAACATAGTTAATTTTTCTCCTCTAAAATTTAATAATCTGTCTGTAAATATATGTCCTCTTTCACTGTCTGCGCACATTTGAATTTCATCTACTGCTACAAAATCAACTACTTTATCTAAAGGCATAGATTCCACAGTACATAAATAATATTTTGAGTTTTTAGGTATTATTTTTTCTTCACCAGTTATTAAAGCAACCTTAGATACATCAACTCTTTGAATTATTTTGTCATATACTTCTCTTGCAAGTAACCTAAGTGGAAAACCTATAATACCACTTTCAAAACCCAACATAGTTTCTATTGCAAGATAGGTTTTTCCTGTATTTGTAGGTCCAAGAACAGCTGTAATTTTTTTTTTATGTAAATTCATTTTTAGTGTTTCAAAATTTTCTACCCACTACATTTAGTTGCACCTGTAGAACAAAAGCAGTCTAAATGGTGACCGAATCAATTGGGAAAAAGTTCTCATTTCAAATAATATAAAAAATGAGAGTAACATAATTGTAAAAAAGTCTATATGTTTTTTTAATAAAAAATTGTCTACTTAATAAATGGAAAATTACCTTTGGAAAAGCTCTAAAGATTTAATAAAAAATTCAAATTTAAATAAATTTGAAAAATTTGTTAGCAAAAAGTATCGTAAAAAATTCAAAAAAAATTATATTAAATTATGGAATTGGAGCATAGAAAACTTAGGAGATTTTTGGAGTAGTATTTGGTTTTTTTTCAAAATCAAAGGAAAAATTGGCGAAAAAAATTTTATTAAATCAAAAATTTTTTATAAAAATAAATTTTTATATGATTACAAATTAAATTATACAGAAAATTTACTTAAAAAAAATAATAACTCCAAGGCTATTACATTTATTAGTGAGAATGGTTATAAAGAATATAGATCTTGGAAAGAATTAAATAATAACACAATTAAGTTATCAAATTGGCTTAAAAAAATTGGTATAAATAAAAGAGATAGAATAGCAGCTTATTTACCTAATTGCATTGAAACTGTTGAAGCTTATCTTTCTACTGTTTCAATTGGTGCAATTTGGTCATCTTGTTCTCCAGATTTTGGAACAAATGGAACTATTGAAAGATTTTCACAAATAAATCCAAAAGTATTATTTGTTATAGATAAATATTTTTACAATGGAAAAGAAATTAACGTATTACAAAGATCTAAACAAATTATTAAAGAAATACCGTCAATTAAATATTTAGTTATAGTTAATTATCCTGGTCAAAAAATAAATATAAATCAAATTAACTTGAAAAATATAAAAATTTATAACTGGAAAAATATATTAAGCAATAAAATTAAAAAAAATAAATATAAATTATTTGATTTTGATCATCCATTATCTATTCTTTATTCAAGTGGAACAACAGGAAAGCCCAAATGTATTTGCCACAGAACAGGTGGTGTATTGTTACAACATATTAAAGAACATAGTCTTCATTGTAATATTAAACCAAATGATAATGTATTTTATTTTACTACATGTGGATGGATGATGTGGAATTGGCTCGTAGGAGTCTTAGCTGTTAATGCCTCTATTGTTTTGTTTGATGGTTTCCCAATGTATAAGAATAATAGTTTATTATTTGATATAGTTGATAAAGAAAAAATTACATTATTAGGTATCAGTGCAAAATATATTGATGTATTGAATAAAAATAGGATTAACATAAAAAATAAATTCAAACTTTCTAGTTTAAAAACAATTTGTTCTACAGGATCTCCGTTATCGGTTGATGGATTTAACTATATTTATAATAATATTAAAAAAAATATTCATGTTGCGTCTATATCTGGTGGGACAGATATAATATCATGTTTTGTTTTAGGAAATATTTTTAAACCAGTTATTGCTGGTGAAATTCAAGACAAAGGATTAGGGATGGACGTTGACATATTTGATGAAAGTGGCAAGGCAATTAAAAACAAAAAAGGTGAACTTGTTTGTAAAAAGCCGTTTCCATCTATGCCTCTCAAATTTTGGAATGATAAAAATGATAAAAAGTTTAAAGAAGCTTATTTTTCAAAGTATAAAAATATATGGTATCATGGTGATTATGCAGAAGTAAAAAAAAGTGGTGGATTTATAATTTATGGACGTTCAGATACCACACTTAATCCTGGAGGAGTTAGGTTAGGAACAGCAGAAATTTATTCTGAAGTTGAAAGGTTCAAAGAAATTAAAGAATCTATAGTTGTTGGTCAAACTTGGGATAACGATATAAGGATAATTTTATTTATAGTATTAAATAAAGAATTTAAATTAAGCATAAATTTAATTGAAAGAGTAAAAAGGGCAATCAAAGAAAATGCATCTCCCAGACATGTACCAGCAAAAATTATTTCAGTAGCAGATATTCCAAGGACAAAAAATGGAAAAATAGTTGAATTAGCTGTAAAAAATATAATAGAAGGAAATTCAATTAAAAATAAAGAAGCACTATCTAATCCGGAAATTTTAGAGCAATATAAAAATTTAAAAGAATTAAATTATTAAATGTTAAAAGATATTGTTAAGAACTTAAAACCCTCATCGACTTTAAAAATTAATGAATTATCTAAAAAATTAGAAGATGAAGGTAAAAAAATATTTAAATTTGGTTTTGGTCAATCTCCATTTCAAGTACCTTTAGATGTTGTTAATGAATTAAAAAATAATGCTCACCAAAATAAATATTTACCAATGCAAGGTCTTCAGGAACTTAGAGAGGTTATCGCAAAAAAAACATCAATTGAAAAAAAATACAAATATAAACCTGAAAATATTATTATTGGACCAGGTTCAAAAGAATTAATGTTTTTATTACATATTATTTTTGATGGAAATATAATTTTACCAGTACCTAGCTGGGTATCTTATTTACCACAAGCAATTATAGGAAGAAATAAAATTCAATTAGTACACACTGTAAGAAAAAATAATTGGTTTCCAACTGGAGAAGAAATTGAAAAAATTATTTTAAAAAATAAAGAAAAAAAATATTTGTTATTTTTAAATTCCCCAAACAATCCCTCAGGTCAAATTTGTCAAAAACTGGAGGAAATAAGTGATATTGTTAAAAAATATAATATAATTGTTTTATCAGATGAAATATATTCAGAATTAACTTTTGAAGATAATTTTCAATCTATCTCTAATTACTGTCCAGAAAAAACTATTATAAGTACAGGTCTTAGTAAGTGGTGTGGTGCTGGAGGCTGGAGATTAGGCCATTTTGTAATTCCAGAAAACTTAAATGAATTAAAAGACTCAATAAAAGTATTAGCCAGCGAAACTTTTTCTTCTGTAAGTGCGCCAATCCAATATGCAGCGATAACAGCTTACTCAAATGATCATAGTGAATATATAAATAATTCTAAAAATATTTTAAAAGCAATTGGAAATTATGTTTATGAAAATTTAAAATCAAATAAAATTATACTTAATAAACCCCAGGGAGGATTTTATCTTATGCCTGAATTTTCAAATAAAAGCTTTTCTACGTCCGCAAAGCTTTGTGATAGCCTATTGAAAGAAACAGGAGTAGCATTACTTCCTGGATCAGATTTTGGCTTTGCTCCTCAACAAATGTTAGCAAGATTAAGCTTTACTGATTTTAATGGGCAAGAGTTTATTAAAAATTTAAAAGATGAAAAAAAAATTAGTAATGATTTAATTTTAAAACAAGCACCTAGGGTTGTAGAGGGTGTAAATAAGTTAAAAAAATGGGCTGATTCAATATAAATACTTTCTAGACCTCAGTTATTAATTCCTGTTAGAATTCAATTATATAAATAATGTTATAGAGGAGTAAATAATGAAAAAAATAATAACATCTCTATCAAGTGCTCTACTTATTTTTGTTGCATCATTATCTTTTACAGGTGTTGCTAAATCTGCAGAGTTTTTTACGATAGGTACTGGTGGTCCAACTGGAGTTTATTTCCAAACTGGAAACGCCATTTGTAAAATGTTACACAAATCAGCAATAAGTGCTGAGCATGGAAGAAAAAAAGGTACAGCTAAAGCATATAGATGTACTGCACCGTCTACTGGTGGATCAAATTATAATATTGGTCAAATAGCAGCTGGTGAATTTCAATTTGGTGTTGCGCAATCTGATTGGCAATATCATGCTGTAAATGGTTCAAGTAAATGGGAAGGAAAAAAATACGGTGATTTAAGAGCAGTATTTTCAGTTCACAATGAACCCTTTCAAATTTGGGCACGAAAAAAAGCTAAAATTAAAAATTTTGCTGGCTTAAAAGGTAAAGTAGTAAATATTGGTAATCCAGGTTCTGGTCAAAGAGGAACTATGGAAGAATTAATGAAAGCTATGGGAGTTGATAATAGTTTTTTTAAATCAACAACTGAACTAACTTCATCTGAGCAAGTAAAAGCTTTATGTGATGGAAAAATTGATGCTTTTGGTTACTCTGTAGGATTTCCAAACGGAGCTATGGAACAAGCTGCAACTTGTGCTGCTAAAGCTTCACCAATCAATCTAACTGGTTCTGAAGTTCAAGGACTTATTAGTGGTGCAGATTATTATGCTCAGGCAGTAATACCTAAAGGTACTTATACAGGACAAAAAAAAGATGCTACTACTTTTGGTGTTAAAGCTACAGTAGTAACTTCAGCTGATGTTTCTGAAGAGCTTGTTTATTTAGTTGTAAAAGCTGTGATGGAAAATTTTGATGATTTTAAAAAACAACATCCTGCTTTTGGATTTTTGGAAAAGAAAAACATGATTAAAGATGGTTTATCTGCTCCATTACATCCAGGTGCAATTAAATATTATAAAGAAGCTGGATTAATGTAATCCTGAATACATAATTTAATTAAAGGCCCGGTATTTTTACTGGGCCTTTTTTTTGTAATAGAGTATCTTTTTTATAATGAATCAAAGAATTAGTGATAAAATAGAAAGTAAGATTAAAGAAGATTTATCACCAACAAGAAATCTTACTGGTTTACATTTAAAAGTTGTTGCTGCCATAGCTATTATTTGGTCTTTATTTCAACTTTGGTATGCTTCGCCTTTCCCTTTTATGTTTAATGTTGGAATGTTTAAAGGGCTTCCTGCAAGGGCTATTCACCTAGGTTTTGCTCTAACATTAGCTTTTTTAATTTATCCAATTTCAAAAAAAAAAAAAATTTCTAAATTTGATATTATAATTAGTTTTATAGCTGCTTTTTCTTGTCTTTATATTTATTTTTTTTATGACCAACTTGTTGATAGAGGAGGTGTATTATTAAGTATTCCTTTATCTGGAAATTTCAATTTACCAATTGAGTTAATTATTGGAAGTTGTGGTATTTTAATATTACTTGAAGCAACAAGAAGAGCAATTGGATTACCTTTAGTTATTATAGCAATTTGTTTTTTATTATTTTCTTATTTTGGAAGATATGCACCAGAAATAATTTCTCATGGAGGACTTTCATTAAATCGACTTGTTGGCTTTCAATGGCTTGATCAAGAAGCAATATTCGGAATTCCCATAGGTGTATCAGTTGATTTTATATTTTTATTTGTTTTATTTGGTGCACTTTTAGAAACTGCTGGAGGGGGAAAATATTTTTTAGATCTAGCTTTTGCTATGGTGGGAAAAATGAGAGGAGGACCAGCTAAAGCTGCTATTTTAGGATCGGGAATGACAGGTTTAATTTCAGGCTCTTCAATTGCAAATACTGTAACAACTGGAACTTTTACAATCCCAATTATGAAAAAAACAGGTTTTTCAAAAGAAAAAGCTGGAGCGATAGAAGTTTCGTCATCAGTTAATGGTCAGTTGATGCCACCAGTAATGGGTGCTGCTGCTTTTGTTATGGCAAGTTTTATAGGGGTTACATATTTTGAAATTGTTAAGCATGCATTTTTACCAGCAGTAATTTCTTATGTAGCATTATTTTATATTTCTCATCTGGAAGCTTTAAAATTAAATTTAAAGGGTATGGATGACTCAGATGTTCCAAATTTAAAAAAAACATTTCTATCTGGATTGCATTTTTTGATACCAATTTTTGTTTTAATATACATGCTTGTTTATCTAAGATTTACAGCTTCATATTCCATATTTTATGCAACTGTTTCATTAATAATTGTAAACTTAATTAACAAATTGATTAAGCAGTCTAATTTAAAAGATGGATTAGTATCTTGGTTTAACCAAACTATTGTTGGATTTGAGAAAGGAGCTTTAAATATGGTTGGTGTTGGAATAGCAATTGCAACAGCAGGAATAATTGTTGGTGCAGTAGGCTCTACTGGATTGAGTACCAATTTAATAATAGTGATTGAGTCAATTGCGAAAGATAATGTTGCTATTTTATTATTTTTAACAATCATTCTATGTTTATTGCTTGGAATGGGACTACCAACAACTGCAAATTATGTAGTTGTGGCTTCATTAATGGCTACTGTTTTAGTAGATGTTGGAAATGCATCAGGATTTATATTCCCTCTAATAGCAGTTCATTTGTTCGTATTTTATTTTGGTTTAATGGCAGATGTAACACCTCCTGTTGGGCTTGCATCATATGCAGCAGCAGCAATATCAGGTGGAGATCCTCTTAGAACTGGCTTACAAGCTTTTTGGTATAGTTTAAGAACCGGAATACTTCCAATTGTATTTTTATTTAATCATGAATTATTATTGATAGGAATAGAAAATATTTGGCATGCTATAATTGTAATTATTACTTCATTAGTTGGGATATTAGTATTTACTTCTGCTACTCAAGGATGGTTTATTAATAGATTAAAATGGTATGAAATAATAATTTTTTTATTAATTTCAATTTCTTTATTATCACCAGAATTTGTTCTTAATAAATTTTATCCAAAATATAACTATCAAGATATGAATAAAATTCATTTAGTTAAATTAGACCCAAGTAAAGAAGTGCGTTTTAAAATAACTCGACCAAGTGCATATGGAGAAAGATATAAATTGTTTGTAATAAAAAAAGAGACTTTTGATTCAAAATATAATTTAGAAGACTATGGAATTAATTTAGTATATCAAGAAAATAAAGTGATAGTTGATACTCTAAAATGGAATGGAAATGCTAAAAAAAGTGGTTTTGAAACTGGAGATTATATAACTGAATTCAAAATAGAAAATTCAGATAGGCCTAGTAAAGCAATTGTTTATCCAGTAGCAACGATACTATTAATTATATTTGGATATTTAAACTCAAGAAGAAAGGATTAAACTATGAAGATAAATAAGAAGGTAATATTTTTAATATTATTAGTAGTAGTAATAGAACTATCAGGCCGTGGAATTTTAACTTCTTTATTTAGGTTACTAAATTAGAAATTAAGTATTTATAAATTATTAACCACCAGGACCTAACTTGGAGGGTTTGACATTTAAAATTTTCCAAACACCTGATGCTGAGGTTATAATTTTATCTTTACACTTGAGCTCACAAAATAAAAAAATCAATGTTTTTGTTTTTTTTAAAATTTTAGTATACCCAACTATTTCATCACCATCTCTTGAAGCTCCAATGAATTTTAGATCTAAAGAAATTGTAACACAGGGTGAATTTCCAGCAGCTCTGTGAGCTGCAGTCCCTGCTCCGGCATCTATTAAAGCTGATAAATAACCACCATGGGTTATATCTGCAGCATTTAAATGATTTTTATTAATCACAGATTTAAATTCGTATTCTGCTTCATTAATAGATCTAAATAAAACACCCCCATTATGTTTCATAAAACCAGGTTTAATACTTATTTGTTCAAATTCATTAGACATAATTTTTTATAATAAAAAAGTTAAAATTAATAAAATAACAAGAATTAATAAGAAAAAATATATAACTGCTTTTTCTAAAGAAATATTCATCATTCTATAATAATATTTTTATTAAATTTTATATTTATAAATTATTTATTCAATCTACACTTAAATATCAATGATATATCTATTTTAATTTAATTAATGGCTGTGATATAGAGAATTAAATTAATATTAAATCGTTTAAAAAAAAGCAAAAGTATGAAAGTTATCATTTTGGCTGGCGGATTAGGAACAAGGCTTGCAGAATATACACATTCAGTACCAAAACCAATGGTAGAAATTGGAGGTGAGCCAATTTTAAGTCATATCATGAGAATTTTTAAATCTTATAACTTTAATGAATTTATTATAGCTGCTGGATATAAAAATGAGGTGATTTCTAAATATTACAAGAATTCTAATGAGTTTAAAAATTTAAAAATTATTGATACAGGACAAGATACTATGACTGGAGGAAGAATATTAAGATTAAAATCTTTAATTAGTGAAGATGAAAATTTTTTTATGACTTATGGAGATGGTTTATGTAATGTTAATTTAGATAAATTAAAAGAGTTTCATTTAAAAAATAATAAAATAGCAACAATAACAGCGGTACATCCACCAGTAAGATTTGGTGAATTAGAAATTGAAGATATAAAAGTTAAAAAGTTTGAGGAAAAATCTCAAGCAAAAGCCGGATGGATAAATGGAGGATTTTTTATACTAAATTATAAGATATTTAGTTATATTAAAAACGACAGTACCCTTTTTGAGCGAGAGCCTATGGAAAGATTAACACAAAAAGAAAATCTTGTTGCATTTAAACATGAAGGTTTTTGGAAATGTATGGATAATCTTAGAGATAAAATTATACTAGATGAATTGTGTAAAAATAATAATTTATTATGGAAAAAATAAGTAATTTTTATAAAAATAAAAAAGTACTTGTTACTGGTGCTACTGGATTTAAAGGGTCATGGTTATGTAGTTGGCTTCTACAAATGGGAGCAAAAGTCTATGGAACAGGATATAGCCCAAACCAAAATAAAAATCTTTTTTATAAATTAAAATTACAAAAAAAAATTAAACTAGGAATTTTTGATATTAGAGACAAGAGTAAATTAGATAAATTTATATCTAAATCAAAACCAAGTATAATTTTTCATTTAGCTGCCCAACCATTAATCTATGATTCTTATGTAAAACCACATTTAACAATAGATATTAATGTTAGAGGAACTCTAAACATTTTAGATATTATTAAAAAATATAATTTTGTTAAATCTGCTGTTCTTATTACATCTGATAAGTGTTATGAAAATGTTGGTAAATTAAGAAGATATAAAGAAGAGGATATGTTAGGTGGAGTTGATCCTTATAGTGCTTCAAAAGCGTCATCAGAAATAATAATTAGAGCTTATAGAGAAAGTTTTTTTAAAAAAAAAAGAAATACTGGGATATCAAGTGCAAGGGCAGGAAATGTAATTGGTGGTGGTGATTGGTCTGGGAAAAGGTTAATTCCAGATAGCATACGATCGTTATTAAAAAATAAAGTTATATATTTGAGAAACCCAAATTTTAATAGGCCATGGCAACATGTTTTAGAGCCTCTTAAAGGTTATTTAATATTAGCAAAAAAACAATTTGCTAAGCCGAATAATTTTTCAGATGCATGGAATTTTGGTACAAAAAATAATTCGATTAAAAGTGTTAAAGAAATAGTAGATTATATGATTTTATTTTGGGGGAGTGGAAAAGTAAAAGTTAATTCTAAAAATAAATTTTACGAACAAAGAAATTTACAATTAGATATAAATAAAGCTAAAAATAAATTAAAGTGGTTTCCAACATATAAAATCAAAGATAGTGTCAAAATTACCACTGAATGGTATTTAAAAGTATATAAATATAATCAAGACCCATTTAAAGTAACTAATGAACAAATTAAAGATTATATGAATGAAAATAATTGGAGTTAAAAAAATAAAAGTCAAATTATTTAAAAATAATAAAGGTGACTTATTAAAATATATTTCTAAAAAAAGTCCTTATTTCAAATCCTTTGGAGAAGTATATTTTAATGAAATAAATTTTAAAAAGAAGAAAGGTTGGATTTTACATAAAAAAAATCAATGTATAATTTGTGTCTGTTATGGAGAAGTTAAATTTAAGCTTATCGATGGTAGAAAAAAGTCTAAAAGTTTTAATAAGGAAAATAATATAACTTTAAATAAAATAAATCATACTATTTTAATTATACCACCGGGGATATGGTTTTCATTTACAACTAATAAAAAAAAATCTATTTTTGCAAATTTAATTGATCGTATTCATACAGATAAAGAGTCAAGCAAGGCTAACAAGGTTAAAAATTACGAAATAAAATAAATTTTTTGAAATGAAATTTAGAAAATTTTTACAAATACTTTTTAAAAAAACTTTTCAATTTTTATTTAAATTATTTTATGGAACTATTAAACTTAATAATAATTTAGAAAATCTAAAAAATGTAAAAAAAACTAAAATAGATGATATAAAATCAGATATTTTAAACTCCAAAGAATATTTTAGTTATAAAATTTTAAATGGTAGAGTTTATACCGATTATAATGAAAATGTAGCAATTATTAGTGAAAATAATTTAATAAGTGAAATTTCTTATCAACAAGTTAAAGGAAATTTAGTAGATGCTTCTCAAAATATAGTTTTAAAAAATGGTACTCCAAGGATAAAAAAAAAATTTAAAGGTAGAGTTTTATGTGTTTTACAAGGTGCCAGTGGAAATAATTATAGTCATTGGATTCTTGAGATTTTACCTAAAATAAAAATGTATACCGAAAATTATAGTCTAGATGATTTAGATTATATTTATTTACCTAGAGTTGATATTTTTCAAAAAGAAACTTTATCAGTTTTAGGAATTTATGAGGATAAATTTATTAGTAGTGAAAAATTTAGACATATAGAGGCAGAGGAATTAATAGTTGTAGATCATCCTTACTATTATAAAGGAACTATTTTAGAACAAAATAAAAATCAACCAACGTGGGTGATAAAATGGCTTCGGGAAACATATTTAAATTGTGAGAAAAAATTTGATTCTAAAAAAAATTTTTTCATAGACAGACGTGATTCAAAATATAATCATAATCAAATTCAAAATATTACTGAAGTTTCAAATTATTTAAAAAAAAATAATTTTATAAGCTATAAGTTAGAAAGTTTATCTTTCTTTGAAAAAATTTATCTTTTTAAAAATGCAGATATTATTATTGGTATTCATGGTGCAGGATTTGTAAATACAGTATTTTCTAAACCAAATACAAAAATTATAGAAATAAGACCTTTTTTATATTCAAATACTGTTTATGAAAGAATATCAAATATTAATAATTTAAATTATCATTTGATACAGACAGAAACTTTAGAAGAAAGCAAAAGAACGAATGGAGATATTAATTTACCATTAGAAGAGTTAGATAATATTTTAAATAAATAATTTGGTGCGCCTGCTAGGAGTTGAACCCAGAACCTCCGAGTCCGTAGCTCGGCGCTCTATCCAATTGAGCTACAGGCGCATACATTTTGTTT
>SHAN01000022.1 GCA_004213155.1 Candidatus Pelagibacterales bacterium | reverse complement strand
TAAAGATTTTATCCAAACTATAGTAGATGATGCAAAACAAATATTAGTAGCCACAAATACCAAAGAATATAAATCTATAAAATTAATAGAAATAGCAAAAGAAAAAGTTGATATTAGAGGAATAGGTAACTACTCAATTGGAAAATATAGAAAGCAGTTAAATAAAAACCAAAAAGATGAATATAATGCTTTATTTGAAAAATATTTTTTAAAAAGCTTTACTTCTAGGTTATCTGACTATTCTGACCCTAAAATAAAAGTAATTTCGTCAGAGGTTATTAATAAAAATTATACAATTGTCTCAAGTATATTAGAAGCAACAACTCAAAAACCAGAGGTAAAAATAAATTGGAGAGTTTATACAAAAGATCCAGAGAATCTAAAAATAAGAGACTTAATAATCGAAGGAATAAGTCTTGCACGAACTCAAAAAGAAGAATTTTCGTCAATAATTGATAGTAATTCAGGCAATATTAATTCTTTATTTTCTAAACTAGAAGAGTTTATAAATAACTAAAGTATGGTGGGCCCGCCAGGACTCGAACCTGGGACCAATACATTATGAGTGTACTGCTCTAACCAACTGAGCTAACGGCCCAAAACAAACTATTATTTACAAGAGTTTATAGAATTAATCAAATGATGAAATTTTAATTTTCAAGGAAGCTTTTTAGCTGTTTTGATCTACTTGGGTGTTTTAATTTTCTTAACGCTTTGGCTTCAATTTGTCTAATTCTTTCTCTTGTTACAGAAAATTGAAGTCCAACTTCTTCTAAAGTATGATCAGTATTCATACCTACTCCAAATCTCATTCTTAAAACTCTCTCTTCTCTTGGGGTTAAAGTTGATAAAATCTTTGTTGTTGCTTCACTTAAATTTGATTTTATAGCTTGGTCTAAAGGCATAAGCGCTTTTGTATCTTCAATAAAGTCTCCTAAACTACTATCCTCTTCGTCTCCAACTGGTTTTTCAAGCGAAACTGGTTCTTTTGAAATTTTTAAAACTTTTCTTACTTTTTCTAATGGCATTCTTAATTTTTTTGCTAACTCTTCAGGAGTAGCTTCTCTACCATATTGACTTAATATCAAACGTTGAGTTCTAACAATTTTATTTATTGTTTCAATCATATGTACAGGTATTCTTATTGTTCTTGCTTGGTCTGCTATTGATCTTGTAATAGCTTGTCTGATCCACCATGTAGCGTAAGTAGAAAACTTATAACCTCTTCTATATTCAAATTTATCAACCGCTTTCATCAAACCTATGTTTCCTTCTTGAATTAAATCTAAAAATTGAAGTCCTCTATTAGTATATTTTTTCGCTATTGAGATAACTAATCTTAAATTAGCCTCAACCATCTCTTTTTTAGCTAATCTAGATTCTTTTTCACCTTTCTGTATCCTGCTAAATAATTTTTTATAGTCAGTTACTGAAATACCCAATTTATGACTTAATTCAACTAATCTATCTTTAATATTATCAAATTCAACTTTATTTTTTTTGAAAAAATTTTTCCATACAGTATTTGAATCTAAAAATTTTTTAAAATTTGGATTTATTTCATTGCCAACATAAAATTTAATAAATTCATTTCTAGAAATTTTATTTTCTAAGGCAAGTCTTAAAAGAACACCTTCTAATGATATAATTTTTTTATTTTCTACATAATGAGATTGAACTAGATCTTCTAAAATTGATGGTGATAATTGTAGTGACTTTATTTTTAAAACAATATCTTCTACAAGTTTTTTGTAACTTTTTTCCTTAGCAGGAGAAAATGTATCTGCATTAAGTAGAGCATTTAATTTTTCATTTTGGTATTTAATTAACTTATTATAATTTTTAGTTAAATCATAAATTGTTTTCATAACTTTCGGTTTGATTTCATTTTCCATTGCTGCAAGTGTTGGGTTAAATTCATCTTCTTCATTTTCTGTTTGTAAATTTTTATCTTTGTCTTCTTCTTCTTCTTTTTTAGTTTCTTTTTTAATTTTTGTTTTCTTACTACCTTCTTTATCTTCTGAATCTGACCCTTCATCATCAGTATAATTAGTATCTATATCTATTATTTCTCTAACTAAAATTTCGTTATCTAATAACTTTGTATTCCATTCAAATATTTTTTGAGCAGTTAAAGGACTTTGAGACAAAGCATTTAACATCACATCTTTTCCAGCTTCAATACGTTTTGCTATAGCTATTTCACCTTCTCTTGATAAAAGCTCTACACCACCCATTTCTCTAAGATACATTCTTATTGGATCATCACTTTTATCTGATGATTTAGACTCCTCATTCTGAGAATTTTCTTTTTTCTTTAAAACTTTAAAGTCAGATTTTTTTTCTACTAGTGAAATATTATTATCCAATATATGAACAAATGTTTCTTCTAGATTAATTGTGCTTAAATTTCTTTTTCCTAAAGATTTAAAAAGTTCTTCATGAGTAATAAAACCCCTATGAAGGCCTCTGCCAATTAGTCTGGCAAATGATTTTGTAATAATTTTTTCCACTTTGCGTCTATTTATGAATTTTTATATAATATTCTATATCTTATATAAGCGATAATTTAATAAAATCCATTAGTAATTTATGCTTCATTCGCAAGCTTTTTAAGCTCTAATAATTCTTTATAATTTTTTTCATTCATTTCATTAATTAATTTATTCTCTAAAAAAGTAATTTTTTTACTTAAGTCTACTTTTTTAATTTCCTGATTCATTTCTTCTAACATTTCCAATATTTTACTTTCATTTTTAAAAGTTTTTAAGATAAATTTTATTGGAGCAACTAAATTTATAGTATTTATTAATTCTAAATATTCCTCATTCTTTATATTTAGATCATTAAAATCTAAAATATCATTTTTTTCCTCACTCAAAATTTTTATAATTTCAATCATTAAATTTTTACATGACTCACTTTGAAAATTAATATCTGACAAAAACTCTAATTTTCTTTGAAAGATATTAAGATTATTTATTACTAAATATATGATAGAAAATTCTTTTAGTTCATAATCTAAAAAATTCTTATTTTTTAAAATTATATCTTTTGTTTTTTTTGTAGGTTTTACTGGTTTGAACTTATTAAAGCTGCCAAATTTATTTTTTTTAGAATTTGTAATTGGTGTTAATTCTTCTAATTTATCGTAAAAATATTCAAGCATATATTTTTTTACTGTTTGATCTTTTATAGAATTAAATTTTTGTTTTAAATTTTTTTCAAGATTTGCCATAGAGGATGGCTCATTAATATTCATATCATTCGAATAATGATTCCAAATAAATTCATGAATCGGAATTCTTTTTTTTGCATATTCTAAAAAATAATCTTTTCCAAATTTATTAATAAAATTATCAGGATCTTGATTGCTTGGTAAAAAAAGAAAAGAAATTTGATAATCTGGCTTTATAATTTCTAAAAGTTTATCTGCTGCTCTAATTGCAGCATTTTTTCCACCTTGATCTCCATCGAAACAAATAATTATATTATTAAAAAATCTCCATAGTAATTGGGTTTGTGATTCTGTTAATGCTGTTCCCAAGTTTGCGACAACATTCATTATTTTAAATTTATTTAAACTTAAAACATCCATGTATCCTTCAACTAAAAAAATTTCATTAATTTGATTTGATATTTTTCTAGCGATATCTAAATTAAATAAATTATTTCCTTTTTTAAAAAAAAGTGTTTCTGGGGAGTTTATATATTTTGCAAAAGAGTTTTTTTCTGTTGAAATAGTCCTTCCACCAAATGCAATGGTAGAACCTGACAAAGAATTAATTGGAAAAATTAATCTATCTCTAAATCTTTCTACATACCTTTTATTTTTTTCATCTAAATAAAATAAACCCGACATTAAAATTTCTTTTTCAGAATATTCTTTTGATAAATTTTCAAAAAAATTTGGATTTTTAGGAACATAACCTAATTTAAAGTCGTGTATTTCTTTATTTCCTATTTTTCTTTTTGTTAAATAATTTTTTAAATATATATTATTATTATTCGTAAGTTCTTTATTATAAAATGTTTTATAACTATCTAAAATTTTAGTGTATATTTTTAATTGTTTTTCTTTTTCTTCATCTTGTTTAGAAAATGTGTATGGCTGCATGCCTGCTTGAGATGCTAATAATCGAACTGCTTCTCCAAATTTTAAATTTTGAGTTTTCATTAAAAAATCAAAAATATTTCCATGCTCACTTGAGCTAAAACAATGATAAAAACCTTTTTCATCATTTACTGTGAAAGATGGAGTTTTTTCATTTTTAAACGGTGATAAACCAACAAACTCTTTTCCTCTTTTTTTTAGATTTACTGTTTTGCTAACAACAGCTGAAACTTTTAACCTGGTAGTAATTTCTTCAATATATTCTTTTGGATATTTCATTAATATTTCTCACTTTAAAATTTCCTTTAAGATATTGCCTGCTTTTGCAAAATCTAAAACTTCTGAGTAGTCTTTTTTTAAAGCCCCCATTACTTTTCCCATATCTTTAATGCTGTTAGCCCCCAAAGATGTTATTGTTTTTTTACAAATACTTACTATTTCCTCTTCGCTTAATTGTTTAGGAAGAAATTCGCTTATAACTTCTGCTTCTTTTTCCTCAATTGCTAATAAATCATCTCGACTGTTTTTTTTGTATATTTCAATCGATTCACTTCTTTGTTTAATCATTTTTTTTAACAGCTGTTTAATATCATCATCTTTAATCCCCTCTCGATTGTCTTTTGATCTTGAGGCAATATCTTTATCTTTTATTGCAGCTAAAATTAATCTTAGGGTTGAACTTAAGACTTTATCTTTTTGTTTTAAGGCATTTTGAAGCTTATCTTCAATATTTTTTCTAAGAGACATAAAATTTTATTATAACCTACTTTAATAAAAATAATGTTCAAAAGAAAAAAAAAAGTTACTTGACGCACCATATTCTCTCTCTTATATCTTGCGCAAAATCAGGTTTTATTGTATTAACCTTTAACTCATGAGTTGTAATTGATCAAAAAACAAAAAAAAATTAACTCAAAAAAAATCTCACAGATTCATACAGCTATTTTAGTTCTTGAAAATAAAATTGTTTTTAAGGGAAAGGGAATTGGATATCAGGGGACATCCACTGGCGAAGTTTGTTTTAATACTTCTTTAACTGGCTACCAAGAAATAATTTCAGACCCCTCTTATGCCAGTCAAATAATTAATTTTACATTCCCCCATATAGGAAATGTAGGAACTAACAATGAAGATCATGAATCAAATAAAATTTGGACAAAAGGTGTAATTTTTAATTCTGAAATAACTAACCCCTCAAATTATAGAGCATTAAAAAATTTAGACTCATGGTTAAAAAAAAATAAAATTGTTGGAATTACTGGTTTGGATACAAGAAGTTTAACAAATTTTATCAGAGATAAAGGTGCACCCAAAGGTACTATTTCTTATTCAAAAAATGGAAAATTTAATATTAAAAAATTAACTAACCAAACAATTAAATGGCATGGTTTAAATAATTTAGATCTAGCAGAAAAAGTATCAACTAAAAAAAATTATGTTTGGTCTGGGTTAAAAACTTGGAAAAAAGAAAATGGATATATTAAAAATAAAAATAAATTCTTAAATGTTGTAGCAATTGATTATGGAATTAAAAAAAATATTTTAAGATATTTTTCTGATTTTAATTGTAAAGTTAATGTGGTGTCTTGCAAATCAAATGTAGAGTCAATATTAAAATTAAAGCCTGATGGTATATTTTTATCAAATGGTCCTGGTGATCCATCAGCAACAGGAAAATACGCAGTAAATATAATTAAAGAATTAATAAAAAAAGAAATGCCAATTTTTGGAATATGCCTAGGTCATCAAATACTTGCTCTAGCGCTTGGTGCTAAAACAAAAAAAATGAAATTGGGCCACAGAGGTGCTAACCACCCCGTAAAAAATTTAATTAAAAAAAATGTAGAAATTACAAGTCAAAATCATGGATTTGAAGTTGTTAAAGAAAGTTTGCCAAAAAATGTTGAAATAACTCATAAATCTTTGTTTGATAATTCTATTGAGGGAATTAAATTAAAAAATAGACCAATTTTTTCAGTTCAATATCATCCAGAGTCTAATCCTGGTCCACAGGATAGTGTTTATTTATTTGAAGAATTTATTAACAATATGAAAAAAAATGCCAAAAAGAAAAGATATTAAAAAAATATTAGTAGTAGGTGCTGGACCTATAATTATTGGTCAAGCTTGTGAATTTGATTATTCAGGTACTCAAGCTTGCAAAGCTTTAAAAGATGAAGGCTACAAAGTAGTATTAATAAACTCAAATCCAGCTACAATTATGACTGATCCTGATATTGCAGACAAAACTTATATAGAGCCAATAACAATAGAAGTTTTAGAAAAAATTATAAAAAAAGAAAAACCAAACGCAATACTTCCAACTATGGGTGGTCAAACTGCCCTAAATTTAGCAATGGAAGCAGAAAAAAAAGGGATTTTAAATAAATATAACATTGAATTAATTGGAGCAAATTCTAAAGCAATCTCAAATGCTGAAGATAGAAAAAAATTTAGAAAAAATATGATCGATATTGGATTAGATTTGCCTAAATCTAAAGTTGTTAATCATTTAAAAGACTCAGTTAAAGCTTTAAAACAAATCGGATTACCAGCAATAATTAGACCTGCATTTACTCTTGGTGGACTGGGTGGCGGAATTGCAAAAAATAAAAAAGATTATTTAAAAATCGTTAAAAATGGTCTTCATGAATCTCCTGTAAATCAAGTTTTAATAGAAGAATGTTTAGAAGGATGGAAAGAATTTGAAATGGAAGTGGTTAGAGATAAAAAAGATAATTGTATAATAATTTGTTCAATCGAAAATATTGATCCGATGGGAATTCATACGGGCGACTCTGTTACCGTTGCTCCTGCTCTAACATTAACTGATAAAGAGTATCAAGTAATGAGAAATGCTTCAATATCATGTTTAAGAAAAATTGGTGTTGAAACAGGTGGTTCTAACGTTCAGTTTGCAATTAATCCAAAAGATGGGAGAATGGTAATTATAGAGATGAATCCTAGAGTTTCTAGATCATCAGCTCTTGCATCTAAAGCAACTGGATTTCCTATAGCTAAGGTAGCTGCAAAATTAGCTGTGGGATACACACTAGATGAATTAAAAAATGAAATTACAAAAGTAACACCTGCTTCTTTCGAACCTAGCATAGATTATGTAGTAACAAAAATACCAAGGTTTACTTTTGAAAAATTTTCATCTTCACCCTCTACACTTGGAACTTCTATGAAATCAGTTGGTGAGGCTATGGCCATTGGTAGAAACTTCAAAGAGTCTTTACAAAAAGCATTAATTTCATTAGAAATTGGTTTTTCTGGTTTAGATAAGATTTTTTTACTTAATAAAAATGAAATAAAAAAAAAACTTAAGGAAAATATTCCTAATAAAATTTTATTAGTTGCTGAAGCTTTTCGAAAAAAAATAAATATTAAAATAATTCAAAATTTATCTAAAATAGATAATTGGTTTCTAGAACAAATTAAAGAAATTGTTGATACTGAAGAAGAAGTTAAGAAAAAAGGATTGCCAAAGAATTATAATGAATTTAACAGAGTTAAATCTATAGGATTTTCTGACAAAAAATTATCTGAAATAACAAAAATTCCTGAAGAAATAATTAGAAAAAAAAGAATAGCTCTTAAAATCATACCTGTATTTAAAAAAGTAGATACATGTGCTGCAGAATTTAAATCATTCACTCCTTATATGTATTCAACATATCAAAGAAACTTTTCAACTAATATAGAATGTGAAGCTAATCCTTCTTCGAAAAAAAAAATTATAATTTTAGGTGGTGGTCCAAATAGAATAGGCCAAGGTATTGAATTTGATTATTGTTGTTGTCAGGCTAGTTTTTCTCTAAAAAATTCTGGCTTTGAAACAATTATGATTAATTGTAATCCTGAAACAGTTTCAACTGATTATGACACAAGTGACAGACTTTACTTTGAGCCTCTTAAAGAAGAATATGTATTCAATATTATTAAAAAAGAAAAACAAAAAGGAAATCTAATTGGTATAATTGCTCAATTTGGTGGCCAAACTCCAATAAAACTTGCTAAATTTTTGAATGATAACAATCTTCCTATTCTAGGTACTCAATACTCTTCAATCGATCTTGCAGAAGATAGAGATAGATTTAGAAAATTACTAAATAAATTAAAATTAAAACAAGCTGAAAGTGGTATTGCAAAATCTTATAAACAAGCAATTCAAATTGCAGAAAAAATTGGTCTTCCCCTAGTAGTTAGACCTTCTTATGTTTTGGGTGGTAGAGCAATGGAAATTGTACATGAAAAAAATCAATTAAAAAATTTTATAGAAGAAGCTTTTAAAGCTTCTGAAGAAAATCCAATATTAATTGACAGATTTATTAATAATGCTATGGAAATAGATGTAGATGCATTATGTGATGGTAAAGATGTATATGTGGCAGGTATAATGCAACATATTGAGGAGGCAGGTATACATTCTGGTGACTCTGCTTGTTGTTTGCCTCCAATATCAATTAAACCAAATTTAATTACTGAAATTAAAAAACAAACTAAAAAATTAGCATTAGCCTTAAAAGTTAAAGGTTTTATGAATATACAATTTGCAATTAAAAATGATGAGATTTATGTAATTGAAGTTAACCCTAGAGCAAGTAGAACTGTTCCATTTGTTTCAAAAGCTAAGGGATTGCCACTGGCTAAAATAGCCTCACGCATTATGGCTGGAGAAAAACTTTCTAAATTTAATTTAAAAAATAAAAATAAAAATATGTATGCTGTAAAAGAAGCAGTTTTTCCTTTTAATAAATTTCCTAATAGCGATGTTTTATTAGGTCCAGAAATGAAATCTACTGGTGAAGTAATGGGATTTGATAAAAATTTTGGAATGGCATTTGCTAAAAGTCAAATCGCTTCTGGCAATTCATTGCCAACTAATGGCTTAGCTTTTTTATCAGTTAAGAAAGGTCATAGAAAAGAAATTATTAAATTTGCAAAAAAATTAATTTCATTGGGTTTTAAACTTTGTGGAACAAGAGGAACGGCTAGAGAAATAATAAAAAACGGGATGAAATGTAGAAAAATCAATAAAGTCAAACAGGGATCTCCACATATTGTAGATATTTTAAATTCAAAAAAAATTGATTTAGTTGTAAATACTAGTGATGGTTTGTCATCTACTAAGGACTCCTTTTCATTAAGAAGAGCAACCTTAATAAATAAAGTTCCTTATTGTACAAATATGTCTACTGCTGAAGCCTGCCTAGAAGGTATTAAATCACTTAAAACAAAAAAAATTAATGTTATTTCTCTTCAAGATATTAAATAATGAAAAATAAAAATTTTGGTTTTGGAACACAAATTAGAAAATCTCCTTTTTTTGACTCAACAGTTAAATGGGGTGCTACTGGGTTTTCAGTTTATAATCACATGTATATTCCTCGTGATTTTGGAGATCCCGAAAAAAATTTTTGGAATTTAGTTAAATCTGCAATTCTTTGTGATGTAGCTGTTGAACGACAAGTTGAAATAACTGGTCCAGATGCTTATAAATTTGTTCAATTATTAACTCCACGAGACTTATCAAAGCTTGGAATTAGTCAATGTAAATATGTTTTAATAACAAATAATGAAGGTGGAATATTAAATGATCCTGTTCTTTTAAGGTTGGCAGAAAATCATTTTTGGTTGTCTCTTGCAGATAGCGATGTCTTATTATGGGCTCAAGGATTAGCTGTTAACTCAAATTTAAATGTTAAAATAACTGAGCCTGATGTTTCGCCATTGCAATTGCAAGGGCCTAACTCGGGTCAAATTATGACAAAATTATTTGGTGATAGTATAAAAGATCTTAAATATTACTGGCTTAGAGAGGTTAATCTAGATGGAATACCTTTGGTAGTTTCAAGAACTGGCTGGTCAAGTGAACTTGGTTATGAATTGTACTTAAGAGATGGCTCAAAAGGGAACGAGTTATGGGAAAAAATAATGTCGGCAGGAAAAGATTTTGATCTACAGCCTGGCCATACATCATCAATTAGAAGAATCGAAGGAGGTATGCTGTCTTATCACGCTGATGCAGATATTAAAACTAATCCATTTGAGCTTGGATTAGATAGATTGGTAAGTCTAGATAATGATATTAATTTTATTGGTAAAGATGCGCTTAAGAAGATTAAGAAAGAAGGTATAAAAAGAAAACAAGTTGGTTTAGAAATTGATTGCTCTGCTTTAGTGGGTCCTAATACAACTTTTTGGCCATTATTATCAAATAACAAAAATGTTGGCAAAGTAACTTCTGCAGTTTATTCTCCAAGATTAAAAAAAAATATTGCTCTTGCAATGGTAGATATTAAATACTCAAAAATTGATATTGAACTAGAAGTTGAAATAAATGATAAAAAATTTAAATGTATTATTGTTGAAAAACCTTTTTTTGACCCCAAAAAAAAAATAACTTCAACATCTATATAATATGAAAACTTTTAGAAGAAAAATTTTAAAATTACTTGGATATTCTTATTTATCAATAGTTCTTCTGCCTTATAATTTTTTATATTCATCAACGAAAAAAATTATTAATCCAAATCTTTCAAAAGAACAAAAAGATATAATGTTTAATGAAGGTACAGAAAGACCTTATCAAAGTGCTTTGAATTATGAAAAAAGAAAAGGTTTTTTTCATTGTGCAAATTGTGATGCAAAACTTTTTGCTTCGACTTCAAAATTTGATAGTGGCACCGGTTGGCCATCCTTTACAGAGTCATTGCCTGGTGCATTTAAAACTAAAATTGACTATTCTTTTGGAATGAAAAGAATAGAATATCATTGTTCAAATTGTGGGGTGCATCATGGGCATGTTTTTGATGATGGGCCAGGATCAACTGGGAAAAGATTTTGTAATAATGGATTATGTTTAATTTTTAAACCCGAAAGTTAAAATTATTTTACTTTCCAATCAGTAGGAAAAGTTACATAATTTACTTGCAAACAGCGTCTTTCTTTAACAATCTCTTTTTTTTCCATTCCATGCCAGGTATTTGGGCCACTAGAAAAGAAATAACCATAATTATTTTTATAAGGAACTGTTTTAATTTTTTCTAATTTATCATTATAAAAATCAGTACCCAGACTTTCAGACTCATTAAATTCATTTACAAACAAAAGACATGATAATAGTTTTTCTTTAATATCGCAGTGAGGTTTTAACCAAAAACCCTCTCTATCACATATAACCTCTATTCTTACATAGGAGTTTGATAAATCTTTATCAATAAGTTTAGAAATTTTTTTATGTATTTCTTTGGATTGTAATTCATTAATAAATTTAACTAAGTTTGGAAAATATTGAGCGTTATCTTTTGTTATAAAGCATCTAAACTTTATAGCTTTTCCTCCAGACTCTATACCTTTTCTAAATTCTGGAGCACCCCCATCAATTGCTCTTGTGCCATCATAATTTAAATTATGATCAACAATATTCGGAATGTCTGCTTGAATTATTTCTTGTATTGCCTCATCTGATAATGGATTATTCAATTCCCAATGTCTAAATGGATTATTGTGTTCTTTAGAATTATTTAATAATGAATTAAGAAATGTCATAATTATTTATCTTATCTTTTATATATCCTGATATTCTATTTGTTTCATCTAATTTTTTATAATCCCAATTTTCAACCGATGTATCAAGATTTTTAATAATATTTAAAGATTCAAAAAGATTAAAAAAATTTTTAAACCTTTGATTATTTTTAATTGTTGGCATTTGCGCTACATAGATAGGTTTTCCAGTAATAGCAGCTTCGGAAATCATAGAAGTTGAATCGCATGTTACAACAATATGTTTAGCTAACTTTAATGCAGATAGGTATGCTTTTTTATCAACATTTGGAATTATAATTTGATTTTCATCAAAATAACTTTCTGCTTTTTTAATAATATTTTTTGGTGTTCTCATTGAAGGAATAATAATTGCCTGATAACCGTTGTTTATAAAATTATTTTTAATTTTTATAAACACTTCATCTAGTATTTTTTCATCATAACTATAATATTTATTAGGACCACCAATAATAAAAGCTAGAATTTTTTTTTGATTATCTATTTTCATTTTTAAGTAATTTTCATTTTCGTTTAATTCATTAAGTGTTAAATAATGAATTGATCCTTTACTAAGTATAACATTTTTTCCTTTTAACTCATCGTGCTCTGGAGCAATTATAAAATCAAAATTCTCTAATGAAACTTTGGGATCTTGAATATGAATATTAATTATTTTATTTTTAAATTTATTTTTAAGATAAATAGAGGGTATTACACTTTTTCTACCACATGAAATTACTATATTAAAATCATGATTTATTTTATTTTTGAAAACAAATTTTTTTATTGGTGTTATTTTTGGAGGAAAAATTTTCCAAAAACTATTAAGTTCAATTTTTTCGTGTATAAAATCTATATCTAGCGCTTTAGCTAAGCCTTCAGCTTGACTAATCATGCCATGCATTCCTTCTGTCAAAATTAATCCTTTTAATTTTTTCATTAATACCTATATAACTTTGAAATGAGTCAAAATCCAAGCAAACACACAAAAGTTTTAATAATTGGTTCTGGGCCCGCAGGATATACGGCTGCAGTTTACGCTGCTAGAGCAATGCTTAAGCCTATTCTAGTTCATGGGATGGAACCTGGTGGTCAATTAACCACTACAACTGATGTTGAGAATTATCCTGGATTTGCTCAAGTAATTCAGGGACCGTGGTTAATGGAACAAATGCGTGACCAGGCAAAAGCTGTTGGCACAGAAATGATTGAGGACCATATTTCTTCTGTAAATTTAAAATCTAAACCTTTTGAAGCAATTGGTGATGGTGGTCAAAAATATACTGCAGATTCAATTATAATTTCAACTGGAGCTCAAGCAAGATGGTTAAATATTGAATCTGAACAAAAATTTAGAGGATTTGGTGTATCAGCTTGTGCAACATGTGATGGTTTTTTCTTTAAAGATAAAACAGTTGCAGTTGTAGGTGGGGGAAATGCTGCGGTTGAAGAAGCAATATTTCTTACAAAATTTGCATCAAAAGTTCAATTAATTCACAGAAGAGATTCTTTAAGAGCTGAAAAAATGCTTCAAAGCAAATTAATGGCTAACAAAAAAATTGAAATTATTTGGGATAATGTTGTTGAAGAGGTTATTGGAGATAATGATCCAAAAAATGTCAAAGGATTAAAAATTAAAAACGTAAAAACTAATAAAATTGATGAATTAAAAATTGACGGATTATTTATTGCAATTGGACATGATCCTGCAACTCAACTATTTAAAGATCAATTAGATATGGATAAAGAGGGTTATTTAACAACAAAATCAGATTCAACAGAGACAAATATACCAGGTGTTTTTGCTGCAGGTGATGTCAAAGACAAAATATTTAGACAAGCTGTAACAGCTGCAGGAATGGGTTGTATGGCTGCACTTGAAGCTGAAAAATTTTTATCTCATTAGCAAAACATGCATAGCAGAAATCGATTATTAACCGTTGCTAATATAACGGTTATACTACATAGTAAAGTATGAGTGATAAAGTCTTATTAACTGGTATCAGTGGATGGATTGCAAAACATACTGCAATAGAATTATTAAATTCAGGCTTTGAAGTTTTAGGAACAGTTAGAAATAACAATTTAATTGAACAAACAAAAGAAACTTTAAGTAAATATGCTTCAATAGATAAATTGTCATTCGTTGAACTAGATCTTTTAAAAGATGATGGATGGAATGAAGCGGCGAAAGCATGTAAATATATAATGCACGTTGCTTCTCCTTTTCCTATGAAAGTTTCAAATAATAGAGATAGTTTATTGCCAGTTGCTGTAGATGGAACTTTAAGGGTTTTAAATGCTAGTTTGAATGCCAATGTAAAGCAAATAATTATAACTTCCTCTATCGTAGCAATGTTTAGAAAACCTAATAGAAGTAACCCTTATTCATTTGGAGAAAATGATTGGACAGATGTTAATTGGGTTGAGGGTGTGAGTGATTACTTTTTATCGAAAACAAAAGCTGAAAGAGCTGCTTGGGATTTTATGGAAAACAAAGGATTAAAAAATAAATTAACATCAATTAATCCTGGTGGAGTATTTGGCGATGCATTGGATAAAAAAGGTGGCACATCAATAGAATACGTAAGACAATTTATGAAGGGTAAATTTCCAGGAGCACCTAAATTTGCAGTTTTAATTTCTGATGTAAAAGACATAGCAAAGGCTCATGTTGCCTGCATTGGAAATAACAAAGTTGGAGGAAGAAGGTTAATTGTTGGTAAAGAAGTAAAAAAACTAGTTGAATTATCTCAATTGATGGCTGAAGCAATGCCTGAATATGCAAAAAAACTTCCTAAAAAAGAACTGCCAAACTTTATGGTTAAATTAATAAGTTATTTAGACTCAAGTGCTAAAACAATGATCCCTGACCTTGGAATTGTAATGCAAACTGATACAACATATGCCGAAGAATTATTAGGTTTTAAATTTAAACCTGCAAAAGGTTGTATATCTGAGAATGCTAAATCAGTTGTAAGACTTGGTTTAGTTTAAATTTATAACCATATAATACGGCTGTTTTAATTATTAGCTCAAGCTTTGACAGAAT
>SHAN01000021.1 GCA_004213155.1 Candidatus Pelagibacterales bacterium | reverse complement strand
AAGATATCTAAAATATGGAACACTATTAATTAAGTGAATTTTAATTGCATTACCTTCAGCTAAACCAGCTGTAAATATATTAATTAAAAATAATGCTATTGGTGCTGCTTCAATCCACAAGAACCAAACAGCAAAACCACCTAAAATTGCACCAAAATTGTTTCCACTTCCTCCTACTATCACCATAACCCAAATTAAAAATGTATATCTCATAGGTCTATAGCTACCTGGTGTAAATAATCCATCATGAGTTACCAACATCGCACCTGCTATTCCAACAATAGCCGATCCCAGGATAAAAATTAACAAATGCTCTTTAACAACATTTTTTCCCATTGCATTTGCGGCCTCCTCGTTATCTCTTATAGCCCTCATCATTCTGCCCCATGGGGAATAGAGAGCTTTTTGAGTAATAACTAATAAAATTGCAACTACTATTATGAAAAGTCCTGAATAGCATAATTTTACATAAACTGATGATGCTTCAATGACCATTTGATAAAGAGCCGCTTGTTTTTCAGAGGTGCTTGAAATTAAATTTAAAGACCCACTATTCCATTTTTCAACTAATTTAATAAACCAATCTGTGCTCTGAAGCTCAACCTCATATGGCACAGGTCTTTCCAGGCCAATTACATTTTTGACTCCTCTCGATAACCAATCTTCATGTTTAATTATTGCAATAACAATTTCAGAAATTAACAAGGTAGCTATTGCTAAATAATCTGCTCTAAGTCCTAAAGCAACTTTTCCAACAATAAATGCTAAACCAGCTGCAAAAAAAGCTCCAACAATCCACGAAAACATTATTGGTAAACCAAGCCCTCCTAAAAATCCAGTTTTAGCAGGATTTACAGCTTCGATTGACTCTATTGCTGGTTCAGAAACTAATCTTAAAATAATCAAACCAATTAAAATTACAAAACCTATTCCAATATTTCTTTTATTAGATTTTTTAAAATTCCTTAAAATATAGCGAATTGAAAATACAATTAATGTAATAATTCCTATACATAGGATAATATTTAGACCTCCAACTTGCCATGCTTCTCTAACCGGAGGGACCGAAACTAAAACTGCAGCTAAACCGCCTAAAGCAGTATAACCCATTATTCCAAAATTTATCAATCCTGCATAACCCCATTGTATATTTGCACCCATTGTCATAACAGCCGAAATTAAACAAAAATTTAAAATCGATAAAGCAATACTCCATGATTGAAAAATTCCTACTAAAATTATTAATCCTATCATTATAAAATAGGCAGATATTACATTCGCGTATTGTCTCATAATACTTTCCCTTTAAAAATACCTGATGGTCTAAACAATAATACTATTACTAAAATAGTAAATGAAACTGCAAATTTATAATCAGTAGATAGTAATTGAATTAATGAATTAGGCTCCATACTTTCTGGAAGAATATACATAAAAAATTTCTTATACGCATAAGTTATAAGTATTTCTGAAAAGGCTATTACATAACCTCCTAAAAAAGCACCGAAAGGATTTCCAATACCTCCCACTATTGCAGCAGCAAATATGGGCAACATATTATTAAAATATGTAAATGGTTTAAAACTTTTGTCTAAACCATATAATGCGCCTCCTATAGTTGCTAAAATTCCAGCAATTATCCATGTAATCATAACTACTCTTTTTGGATCTATACCTGATAATAAAGCTAAATCCTCATTATCAGAATATGCGCGCATACTTTTTCCTGTCTTAGTTTTATTTAAGAACCAAAATAAAAGTGAGACAACTACTATAGTAATAAAAATTGTAATTACTTGAGTTGATTTAATTGTAAGACCTTCATTTAATCCTGTCATTTCCTTAAATTGATTAGCTTTAATTATAAATTTCTCTCCATCAAAAAATCTTCTATCAAATGGACCTATAATTATTCTAACAATTGCTTGAGTTACAAACATTACACCAATACTAACCATAGCTAATTGAACTGGAGGACTTTTCTTAATTCTATAATAACTAAAAACAAATTTATCTATCGTTAACATATATAAAATCATAAAAATAACCGCTATAGGAATAGCTAATAACGCTGTAGGAAGAAAACCTAGCGTTAAACCAAGGGATTGGAAATACCAAGTAAACAAAATTGCAACCATTGTACCAAAAGACATCATGTCACCAGTTGCAAAATTAGCAAATCTTAAAATTCCATAAATTAGTGTAACAAAAATTGCTCCTAAAGCTAATTGAGACCCATAAGTTAATGCAGGTACAAAAATATAATTAAGTAGTAATATTATTGCATTTAAAAAATCCAAATTATCCTCCTAAAAAAGAGCTTCTTACTCTTGGGTCATTTAATAATTCTTTTCCAGTACCTGAATATCTATTCTCTCCAGTAACTAAAACATAACCTCTGTCTGATATACTTAATGCTTGTTTAGCATTTTGCTCCACCATCAAGATAGCAACATTCGTTTGTTTGACTTTTATTATATGATCAAATAATTCATCCATAACTATAGGAGACACTCCAGCTGTTGGTTCATCTAACATTAAAACTGATGGCTTGGTCATCAAAGCTCTACCTAGGGCCACCTGCTGTCTTTGTCCTCCAGAAAGTTCTCCTACCAATTGTGATTTTTTCTCTTTTAAAATTGGGAATAACTCATAGATTTCATCAATAATTTCATCCAAACTTCCATCTCTTAAAAAAGCTCCCATTTCTAAATTTTCTCTAACGCTTAAGCCTGTAAAAACATTTCTAGTTTGTGGTACAAATGAAATTCCCTGTTTAACTCTATCTTGTGGAGTTAATTTTGAAATATCTTTTCCATCAATTATAATTGATCCAGATTTTAAATTTAATAAACCAAGCATTGCTTTCATCGCTGTTGATTTTCCGGCTCCGTTGGGGCCAAGAATTGAAACTATTTCTCCCTTATTGACATTTACTGTACATGAGTAAATTATGTCAGGACCATTCCCATAACCCCCTGTCATTTTATTTCCTTCAAAAAAGGCCATTAGATATCCTCTTCCTTAATTTTTGAACCACGTCCCAAATAACTTTCAATTACCTTTTCATTAGTTTTTACTTGATCTGACGTTCCTTCAAATAATACCGAACCTTCAGCCATAACAATAACAGGATTGCATAACCGGCTTATAAACTCCATATCGTGCTCTATCATACAAAATGTATATCCTTTTTCTTTATTAAGTCTTAAAATAGCACTTCCAATATCTTTTAATAATGTTCTATTAACTCCAGCGCCCACTTCGTCTAATAATACTATTTTTGCATCAACCATCATGGTTCTTCCAAGCTCTAATAGTTTTTTTTGTCCTCCAGATAGATTTCCTGCAAGTTCGTTTGCAAGATGTTTTAAATTCAAGAATTCAATTACTTCAAATGCTTTTTGTTTTATTGTTTCCTCTTCTTTTTTTATTAAACTAGGTTTAAGCAAAGCATTCATAAGACTTTCTCCAGATTGATTTCCTGGTACCATCATTAAGTTTTCAAGTACAGTTAGGTTTGTAAATTCATGTGCTATCTGAAATGTTCTTAGTAAACCTTTTGAAAATAATTCATAGGAAGGAACATCGGTAATATTTTCATTATTAAATAAGACTGTTCCTTTAGAACTTTTTAAATTACCCGCTATTAAATTAAATAAAGTTGTCTTGCCAGAACCATTTGGTCCTATGATTCCGGTAATCGAGCCTTTTTTAATCTTTAAAGAACAGTTTGATACTGCCGCGAGTCCTCCAAAATATTTTGAAAGATTATCTATTTGCAAGATATTTATATCAGATTGCATAGATGCTTATACTTTGTTTAATCTTTTAAGAATACTACTTAATGTTTTTTCAGATGACTTATAAAAACCAGCTTTTCTAAGTTCTACAACACCTTGTTCATTTAATCCTTTTGGTGTTTGAGACTCTTTAACTAAAAATCTTAAATCTTTTTTAGAATTAACAACAGCATCTTCTGATAAAGCTACAAAAAGAGATGTGATATATTTTTGAGCTTTGTCTCGTTTAACACCTCGCTTAACTAACCAATTAGTCATCGTGCTTAATAATTCATAAAATGGTGCCATCATTCCTGAGATTGCCCAGAAATTTTTAGATAATTTTTCATTATTAATTTCAACAGTTGTTCCTAGTTTATCAAAAAAACTCTTAACTTTTTTGTTAGATGGAAAAACAGGAATAGGACCCTTTCTTAATGAAATTGGCGGTAATGGTATGGCTCTAAATATTTTTGCTTTTACTTTAATTGTTTTTTTTAATTGTGGCAAAGTCATTGTAGAAATAAAACTTATAATTATTTGATTTGATTTAAATCTTAAATTTTTTATTATCTTTTCACCTACGGTTGGGGTAATTGCTAAAAATATCCAATCACATGAATTTATTATTTCTTGATTATTTTTAGCTATTGATATTTTTTTAAATTTATTTTTAAGTTTTTTTGCAATCTTCTTATTTCTTGGAGATAATACTATTTTTTTAAAAGATATTTTTGATTCACTTATGCCAGTAACAACTGATGCTGTTATTTTTCCTGTCCCTATAAATCCTAATTTCATAAACTGATAATATAAACGACTTATTTAAATTTATCTTTAATTTTTTTTAAAAGTTTTAAAAATTTGCCAACCAACAATTATAATAGTGACTGCTAATATTGCTGCGGTAAGTGGTCTATCCCATAAAAATTCCCATGATCCATTGCTTATAAGCAAAGATCTTCTCAAATTTTCTTCCATTAGTCCGCCAAGAACAAAAGCTAAAATAAGTGGAGGCATTGGAAAATCATATAAGCGCATAAAAGTTGCAACCACAGCAATTCCAATCATTAAATAAATATCAAAATTATTAAATGACATTACGTAAATACCAGTAATTGAAAAAAATAAAATTAAAGGAATTAAATAGTTTTTTGGTACAGCTAGTATTCGAGCTATGTAAGGAATTAAAGGCAAATTAAGTATAAGCAATATTACCATTCCAATATACATTGACATAATAACTGACCAGAATATTTCAGGGTTAGTCATATAAAGTCTTGGACCTGGTTGAATACCAAAACCTAAAAGAGCTCCAAGCATTACTGCTGTTGTTCCACTTCCTGGTATTCCTAAAGTTAATAATGGAACAAAGGCCCCAGAGCATGCCGCATTGTTTGCTGTCTCAGGTGCTGATAAACCATGAACACTACCTTTTCCAAACTTTTCTTTTTCATCATCTTTAACTAAATTTCTTTCCATTCCATAAGCAAGAAATGATGCAATGGTTGCTCCAGCACCAGGTAAAACACCAATGATAAAACCAATTACAGAAGTTCGTGGAATAGTTTTTAACATTTTTGCTCTTTCTTCTTTATTAATTTTAATTGACCCAAGTTCAGTTAAAGATACTTGTTTTGCTGCAGCAGTTGGATCATTTCGTTTTAAAATGATAGTTAATGCTTCACTCATTGCAAATGTCGCCATTACAACAAGAACAAAGCTTATTCCATCTGTTAAATTCATATTGTTAAATGTAAATCTTGTAATATCAGATAAACTATCTTGACCAACTGAAGCTAACATTAATCCAAGAACTACCATCATCATTGCTTTAATAAATTGTCCTTTTGATGAAAATGCTGCTATCGCTGTTAAACCTAAAATCATTAAAGCAAAATAATCTGGTGATCTAAATGATAAGCTTACTTTTGATAAACTTGGTGCCATAAATAATAAATAAATTGCTGCAAGAGTACCACCTGCGAAGGAACTCCAAGCAGCAATTGCTAAAGCTTTGCCAGCTTTGCCCTGTTGAGCCATAGGATAACCATCAAATGAAGTTGCAACTGTTCCAGGAACGCCTGGTGCATTTAATAATATTGAAGATGTTGAACCACCAAATACAGCTCCATAATAAACACCAGCCATTAAAATTAATCCAGTTGCTGGATCAAAACCATATGTAATTGGTATCATTAAAGCAATTGCTGTCATTGGTCCAAGACCAGGAAGCATTCCAATGATTGTTCCAAAAAAACAACCAATCATTACCATTAGTATATTTTGAAAAGAAAGAGCTGTCTTTAACCCAATTAAAATTCCTTCAATCATCCCATTACTCCAATTAATTTTAAAAATGGGTCTCTTAAATAAATATCAAGAATACCATGCAAAAGGTACATGAACGAAGCTACAAATGGAAAAGATAATAAAAACATAAGCATCCATCTTCTTTCACCTAAAAAATAATATGATGATATTAAGAATAAAGATGTTGTTAAAAAATACCCAATTTTTAAAATTGTAGCTCCATAAATAATTGCAATTAATACAAGTATAATTGTTTTTTTATACTCTAAAGTTTTATGTTCAACTTTAATTGTATTTGGATCTGGTAAAATTAATTTTAGTCCTGAAAAAAATAATCCAGCATAACCTAGATAAATTGGAAATGTTCTGGCATTAAAAGGTGCATTTTCATCAAACGAAAAAACTTGAATTTGGTAAGCAGTATATAAATAAAAAGCTGAAAAAACAAAAAAGAGCAGTGATATAATTTTAGTAGTATTTATATTCACTGCTCTAATTTTCAAATAATCCTAAAGATTATATAACTCCCAATTTCTTCATAAGAGCTGTCATTTCCTCAGTTTGTTTTTCTAAGAAAGATACAAACTTATCTCCTGGATTATAAATATTAACCCAAGCATTTCTTGCTCTAACAGTTTCCCATTCAGGAGTTTTTTGAACATCGCCAAGCATTTTAGCAATTTCATTTTTCATACTTGAACTCATACCTGGAGGTCCAAAAAATCCTCTCCAGTTAACGAATTGTACGTCATATCCTTGTTCTTTTAGAGTTGGTGCATCTGGTGCATCTGAAACTCTTGATGGAGCAGTAATACCAATAATTCTTACTTGGTCTCTTGCACCCATAAGCTCTCCTAAACCTGTAGAAATAATTTGAGTTTCTCCAGATAAAAGTCCAGCTAAAGCTTTACCACCAGCATCATATGGAACATAAATCACATCATTTGGATTAGCTCCAGCAGCTTGAAATGCTAAAGCACCAATTAAATGGTCCATACTTCCTCTTACTGATCCTCCGGCCATTTTAACTGAACTAGCATCTTTTTTATAAGCATTAACTACATCTTTAAAGTTTTTATATGGTGAATTTTTAGCAACAGCAATTGCACCATAGTCTCCAATTACTCCAGCGATTGGCACAACATCTTTATAAGATAAAGTACCGCTGCCGCTTACGTAACCTTTGTGTCTAGTAATTGATCTTAAAACTAACGGTGTTGATTGTACTAAAACTGTATTAGCAGGCTTAGTATTAATCATAAAAGCTAGCGCTTTTCCACCACCACCACCTGACATATTTTCAAATGATGCACTTTTTAAAAATCCAGCTTTTGTTAAAGCTTCTCCAGTACCTCTAGCAGTTCCATCCCAACCACCACCAGCACCACCACCAATTACAAAATGAATTTTATCGATTGCAATTGAGCTTGTTGTTGTTGCTGAGAATATTAGGATTGCTGAAAATAATACTGAAATTATTTTTTTAATATTTTTCATTATTTCCCCTATTAAGTTATTTATTCTTATGACATTAAATAGAGAATACTCATAAAGGGCAATAGGAAATATTATAATCAACTTGAGGTTGATTTTTAATATATTGTGAACTACCAGTACTTTACCTCAAAAAATATTTTTTTATATATAACTAATATCACTTTTTATTAGAAATTCTTTTTTTATTATTTTTCATTTTGTAAGTGATAAAAGGTAAATGGATTCAAATGAAAAATTCTTCAATACCTTTTAGTTTATCCAATATTAAATTATTATTTTCTAAAAAATTTATAATTGTAATTTTAATTTCTATTCCAAGTGCAATTATAGCTGATTATTTTAATATTCCTTTAGCTTGGATGTTGGGTCCAATGATAGCTGTTTCAGTGGCAGCTTTAGTTGGTATCAAAGTAGAAATGCCCAAACTTGCATTAAGCACTATCTTAATAATTTTAGGTTTACATATTGGAAACTATATAGATCAAAATTTAATTAACCAAATGAAAGATTGGATTTGGACCTCGGCAATTATGTTTATTTATATTTTATTAAGTATTTTTATTGTTTCAAAGTATTTACAAAAATATTCTAATTATAAAAACAAAACATCTATTTTTTCAGCAGCCCCAGGTGCTTTAGGCCCTCTTTTGATTTTAGCAGAATATGAAAGATCAGACTTATCACAAGTAGCAACTTCTCACTTAATAAGGCTTATAATTATAATAACTATATTTCCTTTTTTTGTGGTTAACTTTTCCTCAAGTGAAGCAATAGAAATTGAAAAATTTGACTATCTAAATCAAAATCATTTTGATTTATTAATTCTTATAGCTGGATCATTATTATTAATTTTATTATTTGATAAAATTAAGGTTCCAGCTGCACTATTATCTGGAACTCTTGTTGCAAGTGGAATTCTTCAAATTACAGAAGTTGCATCTTACAAACTTCCTGAAGCAAGTATAGATTATTGTTTATTAATTCTTGGTGCATCTGTTGGTTGTCGTTTTGCAGATAAATCGTTAAATGAAGTTGCAAAAAATACTTTTCATAGCTTTATTGCTACAATTTTATTAGTTATTTTAGGCATACTTGCTGCTTTAGCTGCTAGCTACTTTGTAGATACTAATTTTTTAACTTTATTATTATCGTTCTGTCCTGGTGGTATTTATGAAGTTGCAGTAATTGCAATCGCATTTAATTTGGATCCTAACTTTGTAGCTTTTCATCATATTATAAGATTATTAATGATACTATTTACTGTTCCGATAATCTTAAGATTGATTGATAAAAAAAACTCCTTTAATAAATAGTTTATTTACCTAAAGATAGTTATGTTATACAATTTAATAATAAAATTGTTAACTATTCCATTATCAAATATACTATTACTATGAGCAAAAAATATCCAAGAAACATGATTGGCTATGGATCAAAAAAAATAAAAGTAAATTGGCCAAATAATGCAAGATTAGCTCTTCAAATAGTTTTAAACTATGAAGAAGGAGCAGAAAATTCAGTACTACATGGAGATAAAAAATCTGAAGTTTTTTTATCTGAAATAATTGGTGCACAACCAATAAAAGGGAGGCATATAAATATGGAGTCTCTTTATGAATATGGTTCTAGAATTGGTTTTTGGAGAATACATGAATTATTTCAAGAAAAAAAAATACCTATAACAATTTTTGGTGTGGGAATGGCCTTGGAGCGCAATCCTGAAATTTGTAAAGCTATAATTGATGCTGACTATGAAGTCGCTTCACATGGATGGAGATGGATAGATTATCAAAATATTAAAAAATCAGATGAAAAAAAACATATGAAATTAGCTATTAAAACTATAAAAAAAATATTTGGTAAAAGACCTCTTGGTTGGTACACGGGTAGATGTAGTCCTAATACTAGGGATTTAGTGTTTGAGGATGGCGGTTTTTTATACGATAGTGACTCATATAGTGATGATCTTCCTTATTGGGAAATTAGAAATAAAAAAAAACAATTAATTATTCCTTATACACTCGATAATAATGATATGAGATTTGCAACTAATCAAGGTTTTAACACAGGTGATCATTTTTATACATATCTAAAAGATAGTTTTGATGCTTTATATGAAGAAGGAAAAAATTTCCCCAAGATGATGTCTGTAGGATTGCATTGTAGATTAATCGGAAAACCTGGTAGAATTCAATCTTTAAAAAAGTTTTTAGATTATGTTTTAAAACATGAAGATGTTTGGATATGTAAAAGAATAGATATTGCAAAACATTGGATAAAAAACTATTCAGAATAAATGAAAAAAAAAATTATATATACAAATGGTCTTATAGATTTAGCACAACCTAGGCTAGGATCAAAAGTTATTTTTAAAACAGACGATTTTTTTGCTTCTGCAAATAGAATTATTGATCCATCACCTCCTATATTTAAGGATGGATTATTTGATAAAAATGGAAAATGGATGGATGGATGGGAGTCTAGAAGAAAAAGAACAGTAGGAAACGATTATTTAATAATTAAACTAGGCAAAGCAGGGTCAATTAAAAAAGTAGATATTGATACTTCTCACTTCAATGGAAATCAACCATCAATGATATCTTTAGAAGGTTGTTATTCAAATTCAAAGAATATCAAAAATATAAAATGGAAAACATTGATTAGTAAAAAAAAAGTAAAAGCAAATAGTCATCATATATTTAAAATTTCCTCAAAATCAGATTTTACTCATATAAGATTAAATATATTTCCAGATGGTGGTGTTGCAAGATTAAGACTTTATGGATCTATATCAAAAAAAAATAATAATTTTAAAAATAAAATAATTAATTTAGCATCCTTATTAAATGGAGCATCTATTATTGCGTGTAACAATGAGCACTTTGGTAAAGCTGAAAATATTTTAGCTCCTGGAAAAGCAAAAAATATGGGTGATGGCTGGGAAACAAGAAGAAGAAGAGATAAAGGATATGACTGGCTAATATTAAACTCTATAAATGGAGAAAAAATAAATAAAATTGAAATCTCAACTCATCACTTTAAAGGTAATTTCCCAAGTCAATGCTCTTTGCAAGCTGCCTTTATTTCAGGTAGAAAATCTTCATCCTCAATTATTAAAAATTCAAATAATTGGAAATTTCTTTTAAATAAAATTAACCTTTCTGCAAATAAAACACATAAATTTAAAAATAAACTAATGAAAAATAATAAAATTAATTTTATTAAAATAAATATTTTTCCAGATGGTGGAATATCAAGATTTAAAATTTTCGGTAAAAGAATCTAATGGAAATTACAATTAAACCAAAACCTATTTCAAAAGAAAACTTCTCTAAATTTGGAGATATGATTACAACTGATAATTTAAAACCAATTGAAATAAATAACGGTTATGCAAAAAGATTTGATGGAATTGCAAACTTAAATACTGCTACAGATAATGGAGAGACAACAATTAGTATTTTTTCTGCATTAAAAAGAAATTTTCCAATGAAAATAGATATGATGGAAAAGCACCCCTTGGGTAGTCAGGCATTTATACCAATGAAAGAAACAACTTTTTTAGCTTTTGTGGCACCGAATGGAGAAAAGCCAGACCTTAATAAAATTGAATCTTTTATAATTCCTCCTGGGATTGGTATTAATTATAATCCTGGAACATGGCATTTCCCACTTATATCTACTGAAGATATGAATTTTTTAGTAGTTGATAGAAAAGGATCTGGAGATAATTTAGTTATTGAAAATCTTGAAGATAAAAATGTTATCCTAAAATATTAAAACCCGCCGTATTTCTACGGCAGGTTTTTTAAAATTAATTAACTAAATAATTATCTTTTTGATATAGCTAAATGAATTACAGCACCTAAAGATGCTCCAATTATCCAAGCATATCCTCCGCCACCACCTAAGTTAGCAAAGAAATCACCTAGTCCTAAAACTAAAATGTTTGGCCATACAGTACCTACAGCAATATAACCTGAAAGAATCCAAGCTAACATTCCTTTGTAGTTAAAACCACCATTGTAATGGTATTTACCACTGGCACTATCTGAGAACAAAGCGTCTACATCAAGTTTTTCTTTTTTGATGATGTAATAATCAGCTATCATAATACCAAATACAGGTGCAAGAATTGCTCCAAGTGTATTAACAAACGGAAATAATCCCATTTGAGTAATAACTGCAACCCACATACCACCAATAATAAAACCAAAACCAGCTGTGATTAAACCACCAGTTCTAAAATTAATTTTACTTGGCATTAAATTAGCTAAATCATATGCAGGAGGTATAAAGTTTGCAACCATATTGATACCAACTGTAGCCGCAAAGAATGCAAATGCAGCAATAATTGTTAATCCTAGGTTATCTACTTTAGCCACCATCTCTGTAGGACTTGATACATATTCTCCAAAGATTGCGATTGTTCCACCAGTAATCATTAAAGTTATGAAAGAGAAAAGAACTACATTTCCTACTAATCCCCATAGGTTACCTTTTTTCATTTCATCTTCATTTTTAACAAATCTAGCAAAGTCACCAAAGTTAATTACAACTGCAGCAAAATATCCAACCATAATTGAAAATACAGCTAGAAAGGCTCCAAATGTACCTAGGCCTTCAAAACCACCAGTTCTCTCTCCTCCAGAAAATATATTTCCTACTTCTGAAAAAAGTCCTCCACCGGCTTTAGCCCAAATAACTATCATTAAGAGAATCATAACCGCATAAACAGCTGGTCCTGCAAAGTTTAAAAATCTTTTAACAAGATCTACACCTTGCCAAAATAAATAAACTTGGAATGCTGAAACAAATATAAATGAAACCCACATTACACCTGTCATACCTAGCATCATCACTTCACCTTCAATTCCTGTAATTCCAGTAATCAATAGTGCTACTGCTGTTGATGCAGCGTAAGTTTGTGCTCCATACCAAAACATTGCAACAAGACCTCTTGCCATTGCTGGAAAGTTTGCTCCGAAAACACCCATACTTACTCGTGCAAATACCGGATATGGAATTCCATGTTTTACACTTGGTTTACCAGATAAATTGACAAGCCACATTATGAAAAATCCTGCAAGAATTAATGCAAGAAATACCGCCCATCCATTTAGACCTGACGCTAAAAATAATGATGCTGCCAAAGTATAACCAAATAAACTTTGTACATCATTTGCCCATACGTTAAAGATTTCAAACCATCCCCAATTTTTTTTACTACTAGGGGTTGGAGCTAAATCTGAATTGTATAGCTTTGACGATCTACTCATATTATCTCCTTTTTTTATGTTACATTAAGTAACTAATTTAAGGTTATGTTTTTATACGATAATGTAAAGCTGTTATTAGTTAAGTTATAAAGGGATTTTTAAAATAAATGACCCATAATGAACGCCAATTATAAAAAAATAAAAAATAATTTTTTTATAAATTTTTAAATTTATTTACTGAATTATCGAAATTATTATTGCAATAATTATTAAGACACACGCCGAAATTGTATTAATTACTTTTGGATTCGCTTTTATCCAGTTAATTATTTTATTAGCAAGAACTGCGTAAGCAATCAAAGAAAGAAAATCTAAAACAACATATGTTGTAATTAAAATAAAAAATTGAACAATGTAGTTTGAATTAAAATCAATAAATTGTGGAAATATTAAAGGAAAAAACATCCATGCTTTAGGACTTGTTCCAGCAACTAAAAAACCATCTTTAAAAAAAGAAAAAATACTTTTTTGTTTAATATCTTTTGAACTAATATCTTTAGGTCTAGAATTATAGATATCATAAGCCAAATAAAGTAAATAAATAATTCCGATCCATTTAAAAGTATTTAAAAAACTTGGATTTTCTAAAAAAAAAGAACCTAGTACAAATATAACTAAAGTAGCCTGAAATAGATTTGCTGTTACATCTCCTAATGCAGTCCAAATACATTTTTGAACACCATAATTCATGGAATAAGATATTATTACAATCCTGGGTGTTCCAGGGGTTATAAATAAAAATAATATAATTTGTAAAAAAAGAATATAATTTAGAGGGAGCATTTTTAGACTTGTAGGATAGTCCTAAAAAATCGGGAGCTAAAGATGACTAGATAGGACTATCTAAAAAGTATATTATCATTTTAAATAATAATTGCATTAATCATTTTAATCAAAATATATGAATTTTTATGAAAAAAGGTCACAGTCCAGTAACTAGAGTAAAAAATCCAGAGCCAAATATTGAGAGTCCAGATTGGGTCATATGGGCAGCCTGGGCAGATCGAATTACTTTTGAAGAAATTAAAAAAAAAACAGGTAAATCAGAATCGGAAGTAATCAAAATAATGAGAAGATATCTTAAGCCAAAATCATTTAGATTATGGAGAAAGAGAGTAAATCAAAAAAGCATTAAACATAGAAAAAAATTTGAATATTCTAGAAAAAAAATAACTAGTAAAATAAATAAGAATGATTATATGTAAGTTATGAAGAATGTTGTAATGTATACAGGTCCATTATGTAATTTTTGTGAAGCAGCTAAAAGACTATTTGCAAGAAATAATATTTCTTATAAAGAAATAAATATAGCGACTGTCGATGGAGCTATTGATGAAATGATAAAAAAATCTAACGGTAAAAGAACAATTCCACAAATATTCTTTGATGACCAACATATTGGTGGATATGAAGAAACTAGAGCTTTAGAAAAAGAAAATAAGTTATTAGATCTATTAAAATAAATTAATTTTTAGGTTTAAATATAAGGCAAACACCATTGTTGCAATACCTTTTCCCAGTTGGGTTGGGTCCATCGTCAAAGATATGACCATGATGGCCACCACACTTTTTACAATGATATTCAGTTCTTTCGTAACCTAATAAGTTATCTGTTTTTATTTCAAAAACATCTGGTAAAGACTTATAAAATGATGGCCAACCAGATCCACTTTCATATTTAGTATTAGAGTCAAATAGTTTTTCTCCACAATTTGTACAATGATAACTACCTTCTCTTTTTTCAAAATTTAGTTCACTAGTGTTGGGAGGTTCTGTTCCATCTTCAAATAAAACTAATTTTTGTTCAGCGGTAAGATCTTTATTATATTTATTCATTTAAAACTCTAATTGGTTTATTTTTAACAAAAGCTTCTAAATTTTCCAACATTTGAGTATAAAAAATTGAATAATTTTCTACTGTTACATAGCCTATATGCGGTAATAATAAAGCATTGGGTAAAAATCTTAATTTATTGTTAGATGAAAGAGGTTCGTTTACATATACATCAAGTCCAGCTCCTGCAATAACATTGGTTGATAAAGCAATTATTAGATCATCTTCATTTATAATCTCACCTCTTGAAGTATTAATTAAGAATGCAGTTTTTTTCATCATATCTAATTCTTTAAGTTTTATTAATTCTTTATATCTATCTCCTAAAACTAAATGAATAGATATAAAATCAGAAGTTTTAAGAAGGTCTTCTTTGCTAACAGGTAAAACATCAAGTTCTTTAGCTCGATCCAAATTCAAATTTTCACTCCAAGCAATTACTTGCATTCCAAAAGCTTTTCCGATCTTGGCAACTTGAGATCCTATTTTACCCAAACCAATTAATCCCAAAATTTTTCCTTTTAATTCAAAACCTATTGAGGTTTGCCAATATCCTTGAAACATATTATCAATTTCATGTTTCATATTTCTTGCTAAACCAAGTATTAATGACCATGTTAATTCTGCTGCAGGATTTGAATTTATTTCAGTCCCAGAAACAATAATTTTTCTTTCTTTTGTACTAGTAAAATCTATTGATTTATTTCTCATGCCGCTTGTAGTAATAAATTTAAGTTTTTTTAAATTATTAATTAAATTTTTTGTAATTTTGGTTCTTTCTCTCATAATTAACAAAGCTTCAAAATCTTTTAATTGTTCAATGGTTTCTTCTTCATTTGAAAAATGATGACTAAAAATTGTAAACTCATATTTTCCAGATAGCT
>SHAN01000020.1 GCA_004213155.1 Candidatus Pelagibacterales bacterium | reverse complement strand
TCTTGAATTGTTAAATAACTAGAAATTTTATTTGAACTATTTTTTATTTTATCCAATTCATCAAATTTGGATATTACATCAAATTCTGTCTCATTAATTTTTTTATTTTTAACAAAATAATTTAAAATTTTATCATTAATTTTGTGATAAGACTGAGGTCCGATTACCATATCTATATATGGTTCTCTTTTAATCATTTCATCTGACTCTGCTTGTGCTACGCAACCAGCTATAATTACCATTGGTTTTTTTAAGTCTTTCAATTCTTTTTTAACTCTTCCAATTTCGTGATAAACTTTCTCTTTTGCTTTATCCCTTATATGACAAGTATTTAAAATATAACAATCTGCATCTTTTTTTGATTTTACTTCATCTATACCTATTGTTTTAACAAAATCTAGAATACGGTTAGAATCATATTCATTCATCTGACAACCAAAAGTTTTGATAAAAATTTTTTTAGACACTAAATTATTAGGATTTTTTTTTAACTCCATAAAGTTCTAACTTATGATCAACAAGATCGTATCCAAATTTGTCTGCAACTTTTTTTTGTAACTGTTCAATTTCATTATCTACAAATTCTATAATTTCTCCAGTCTTAACATCAATTAAGTGATCATGATGGCTTTCTGAAAGTTCTTCATATCTTGCTTTACCACCTTTAAAATCATGTTTTGCTACAATACCTTCTTCTTCAAATAACTTTACAGTTCTATAAACAGTAGCAATACTTATTTTTGAATCAATTTTTGATACTCTTTTATAAAGCTCATCAACATCTGGATGATCTTTTGCCTCTGACATCACTTTTGCAATAACTTTTCTTTGGTCAGTTAATTTTACACCTTTTGTTAAGCACTTTTCTTCTATTGTATCTTTCATATAGTTATTTTAACTTAAATAATGAGGTTTTATCAAATTTTTTTTTAATTTTCCTTTATCATATAAATCTATTATTTCTAAATAATTCATATTTTTTAAATCATTAGAATTAAATCCATATAAATCTAATTTATTAGTAATCGCAAGTCCTTTGGCTGTCGCAATAGATATTCTTATGCCTGAAAAATTACCAGGACCATGATTAACAAACAAATGACCTATATTATCAAGATTTATGTTATTTTCTCTCAAAAAAGCAAATAAAAGAACTGAAAATTGATCATAATTATTTTTAGTACTTTCATATGATTTATTATAACAATTATTATTAAATTTTGAAAAAAAACAAATTTTATTTAGACTGCTATCAATGACCAAAAAATTCATATTAATATTTTTTTTATTTATAATTTTAAACTTTAATTTATATGCAGAAAATAACAGATATTTTGAGTTTGATAAGGGTATAATTGCTCTTATGTATCATCGATTTAATGAACATAAATATCCTTCTACCAATATTCAAATGTCAGAATTTAAAAAACAAATAGAATTAATTGAAAAACTAAATATTAAATATTTTGATCCAAAAAATTTTGAAAAAAAATTTAATCAAGTAAATTCTGAAAAATCTATTATGATTACAATTGATGATGGCTTTGAATCATTTTATCAAAATGCTTGGCCTTTTTTAAAAAGTAAAAAAATACCATTCCTACTTTTTATTTCAACTTCGTATGTTGGTAAAAATGGATATATGAACTGGGATCAAATATTGGACATAAAAAATAGTGGACTAGGTACTATTGGTAATCATAGTCATTCTCATGAATATCTTACAGATTTTACCAATGAAAATATCATCATGGATATAAAAAAATCAATTAATATTTTTAAAAATAAATTAGGTTATAATCCTATTTATTTTTCATATCCTTTCGGTGAGTATGGTAACAATTTTAAAGAAATAATTAAAAATCTTGATTTTAAATTTGCTTTTGGACAACAATCTGGTGTGATAGATCTTACTAAAAATCCATTTGAACTTCCTAGATTTCCAATTAATGAAAAATATGGAGATATAGAAAGGTTTAAATTTCTTGTAAATCTTTTACCTTTTCAATTTAAAGAAATATTACCAGAAGAAAAACTTTTATTAAGTCATCAAAACCCTCCAAATGTAATAATAAATTTTTTTGATGATCAAAAAAATCTCAATAATATGAGTTGTTACTCAAATGAAAATAATAAATGGAGAAAATCAAATTTATCATTCTTAAAAGAAAATAAACTTAACATTTTGATCAACGAGAAATTTACAACAGAAAGAGGAAGAATTAATTGTTCTCTTAATGATAATCTTGGGTGGAGATGGTTTGGAATTCAATTTGTTATTTCAGAAAACTAAATGTTGCCACTTATAATTGATTTTCTTGGAAGTAATTTTGCTTGATCAAAATCCATTAAAGAATTTTGCTTAATTATTTTTTCTAAAGTTTCTGTATATTGCTTTCCTGTTTCGGCATATTTATTTAAAAATTTTGCTAATTTTAAACTATTAATTTCCTCATCTTTTTCTCTCAACTCTGCTCGAGCTTTTCTAAAATCCTTATAAACTTTATGAGTATTTAAATTTAATTTATAAGCCCTTACAGAAGCCTGGAGAACATTAAACCTTGCAACTTTATGCTCACCCTCAACACTATCAAGGGGTTCTAGACCATTTTCTGAATATGTCCATTGACCAAACAAAGCATTACCTTCTTTAGCAAATCTTGAAGTTCCCCATCCAGTTTCTTTTGCAGCTTGTGCTATTGCTAAAGAAACAGGGATTATATCCATTCTTATTTTTAATTCTGATAAATCAATATTCTTTATATTATATTCCTTAAGTTTTTTATTTAACCACTTTTTTTCTGAATTTGTATTATTAACTTTTCCTAATATTCTAAAAAGTTTATTTCTATTAGATATAATTTTTTTATTTTCTTCTAAAATTAAAGGCAATATTATTTTAATAAAAATTTCTTTTCTATCTTTTGAATTTTCAATTTGATCAATTTCTGAGGGTAAAACTGAGATATATATAGGTTTTACTTTTTTTGTATTTCTAACTATATCTAAATCATAATCGGCAGCCTTAAAGATTTCATTTAGAGTAGCAGCACCTAATCTAACTGTATTATCTTGATTTTTTAAATCTTTTTCAACTTCAAACTTTATTACATCATTTTTTTCTTTTAACTTAGCAATATCTAATTTCAGAGGCTTATTATTATTTGCTAATTTTTTTTCATCTAATTTTGTATTAGCTTTATAAATAAATGGCATTACACCAAAAAAAGCTATTAAAGCAATCATGAGTAATGAAGTTTTATATAAATTATTCCAATTTAAAAAAAAAATATTTTTATTTAAAACTTCTTGAGGGAGAGAAATATTATTTTTTTTAAGAAGTAATTCAATTTGTTTATTACTAATACTGGAGTTTATAATTTTTCTTTTTATTTCTTTTACCTCATATAATCTTACTAATCTTAATAATTTTTTTCTATATATTATTTGTTCTTTTGTTCTTTTAATTTTCATTTTATAAAGCTTCTACATTTTTAACTTCAGGAATATAATGACAAAGCAAGTTTTGAACTCCTTGTTTTAAAGTCATCACCGAACTTGGGCACCCAGAACAGCTCCCTTTTAATTCTACTTTTACTAAACCATCTTTAAATGATTTAAATTTAATATCTCCTCCGTCTCTTGCAACAGCTGGTCTTATTTTTGTATCTAAAATTTCGTTTATTTTTTTTACAACTTCATCTTGAGGAATATCTTCCTCTACTTGCTCAGTTTTATTTAGAACACTTTTTTTTCCTTCCAAATAATAATCATTTATTAAAGAAATAATTATATGTTTTAAATCATCCCATATTAATTCCTCATTTTTTTTTACTGTAATAAAATCATTACCTAGAAAAACCATATTTACTCCAGTAATTGATAAAATATTACGAACTAGCTCATTATTAGTTTTATCTTTATTTATAAATTCTACTGGCCCAACTTCTGATACTATTTTCCCTGGTAAGAATTTTAGTGTATTTGGATTAGGTGTTGTTTCTGTTTGTATAAACATAACTTTATAAATTATATATTATAGTCAGAATATATACACTAATATTAATATTAAATTAAATTTAAAAAACCAATTTTATCATAAATTTTTCTCAATTTAATTTGAGCAATAGCATTTGCTCTTTGATTCCCCTCTTTTAATACATTAAGAAGGTATTCTTTATCTTTTAATAATTTTCTGATTTCATTACCTATAGGACAAATTTTCTCAACAATTAAATCTGATAATCTATCTTTTAAAAATGAGAAATTTTTTCCTTGAAATTCACTAATAGCGTTTTCAATAGTTTTTTCACTTATGCTACAATATATATTAATTAGATTTTTAGCTTCTGGTCTTTTATCTAAATCCTCTTTATTCGCGGGAAAAGCTGAGCTATCTGTTTTTGCTTTTTTTATTTTATTTATTATTGTGTCCTTATCATCGTTTAAATTTATCCTACTTTGTTCTGAAAGATCAGACTTACTCATTTTTTTTTGACCATCTTTTAAACTCATAATTCTTGAAAATTCTTTTTGTATAATTGGCTCAGGAACTTTTATGAAGCCTTCACAAGAAAAATCATTATTAAATTTTTGTGCAATATCTCTAGTTAATTCCAAATGTTGTTTTTGATCATTTCCTACTGGAACATGACTGGCATCATATAATAATATGTCAGCTGCCATTAAAACTGGATAAACATATAATCCGACACTTGCATTTTCTTTATTTGTGCCAGCTTTTTCTTTAAACTGGGTCATTCTATTAATCCATCCCACTCTGGATACGCAATTTAAAATCCAAGCAAATTCTGCATGAGCACTAACACTTGATTGATTAAAAATTATATTTTTTTTTGAGTCTAAACCTGATGCTAAAAATGTTGCTACTGTCTCTATTGAGTTTAAATTTAATAGTTTTGGATCTTGTTTAGAGGTAATTGCATGTAAATCTACAACACAATATATACAATCATTTCCATTTTGAAGATTAACAAAGTTTTTAATTGCACCTAAGTAATTTCCTAAGTGTAAGTTTCCACTTGGTTGAACGCCAGAAAAAATTTTTTTTTTCATTTTAATATCTTATTTTAATATCACTAATTTTAAAAGCCTTGATAAAGTATGAAATTAAAAAATAACTTATAAGACTAATAAAAAAAGTACATAGCAAATAAAAAGCTTTTAAATTTTGATCATAAGCAATTTTTAAAGATACCATATCTAGAATAAAATATAATATTACCCCCATGCAAATTGATGCAAAAACTATTCTTGGAAATCTAAATTTAAATAAATCATTAAATTTAAATAAATCTTTTTTTCTCATAAATATGTATAAAAGTATTGCATTAATCCAGGATGAAATTGATGTTGCTATAGGTAAAATAATAAATCCAATTTTTTGGAAGAAAATTAAACTTATAAAAATATTACTAAAAACTGAAAAAATAGAAATTAAAAAAGGTGTTTTTGTGTCGTGTCTTGCAAAGAAAAAACTAGAAAAAACTTTAATCATAGCAAATGCCGGAAGTCCAAAAGCAAAATAAAATAATGCTTTTGAAGAATTTTCAACTGCAGTTTGAGAAAATGAACCATAACCAAAAAGTGATGAAATTGTGGGTTCAGAAGCAATTAATAAAGCTACGGCAGCAGGAAAACTTAAAAAAAAACTTAACTCTAAGGCTTTATTTTGTATATTTTTAATTTCTAAATTATTTTGTTCATCAACTAAACTTGATAATTTAGGTAAAATTACAGTACTTATTGCTACACCTGCAATTGCAAGATTAATTTGATAAATTCTATCAGCATAATATAAATAAGAAACAGCGCTTGCTTGAAAAGATGCTATAATTGTTCCTACCAAAATATTTATTTGAACTACTCCTGAAGAAAAAATACTAGGCAATAATTTTTTAAAAAAAAATCTGACTTTTTCGTTAAGTTTAAATTTAAATTTAAATTTAGAAATATAAAACTTTTTTACAACTATATATAAAAATATAAATTGAATAATACCAGAGAAAGTTACAGCATACGATAAATAGTAAACTAGTTTATCATCTAAAAGTTTAGCAAAAAATAAAGTCGTAATTAAAACTATATTCAAAATTATAGGTGCTGCTGCAGCTGCAGCAAATCTATTATGAGAGTTTAATATTGCTGAAAAAAAAGATGAAATACTTATAAAAAATAAAAATGGGAATGTAATTCTTGTTAAATTTATTACAAGTTGCATTTTTTCTTCATCGCCAGAAAATCCTGGAGCAATTAAAAAAACGAAGTAAGGCATAAAAATTTCAATTAATAAAACTAAAGAAAATAAGCTAATTACTAAAAAATTATAAATATCGTTTGCAAAATTATTTGCTTGAGATTTTCCTTTACTTAACTCAGATGCATAACTTGGAACAAAGGCTGAATTAAAACTACCTTCAGAAAATAGTCTTCTAAACGTATTGGGAATCCTAAATGCTACAAAAAAAGTATCTGCTAATATCCCTGATCCTAGAAATATTGCTATTAAAATATCTCTTATATAACCAAGTATTCTACTTAAAATCGTAAAAAAACTAAATGTGGTTGTTGACTTAAACAGGTTCATAAATCATATTAGTCTTAAAATAGCTTCAATTGTATACATTATTATAACAAATGAAAAAATCTAAAATAAATCATTACTCTGATAAAGAAGCATTAGAATTTCATAATACTACCAAATCAGGAAAGATAGAAATAATTTCTTCAAAACCAATGACAACAAAAAGAGATTTAGCTCTTGCTTATTCTCCAGGTGTAGCAGCCCCTGTTAGAGCTATAGCTGAAGACCCAAACGCTGCTTATGACTATACAACTAAAGGAAATTTAGTTGCAGTAATAAGTAATGGGTCAGCAATACTTGGAATGGGTAATTTAGGCGCCTTAGCCTCTAAGCCTGTTATGGAAGGAAAGGCAGTTCTTTTTAAAAGATTTGCTGATATTGATTCAATTGATCTAGAAATAGATTCTAGTGATGCTAACGAAATCATTAAAAGTATAACTAACTTTTCAAAAAGCTTTGGAGGTATCAACCTAGAAGATATTGCGGCTCCAGATTGTTTTATTATTGAAGAAAAACTAAAAGAAAAATTAGATATTCCAGTATTTCATGATGATCAACATGGTACTGCCATTATTACTTTAGCAGCCTTAATTAATGCTTTGGATATTTCTGGTAAATCTATTAGTGAAGTTAAAATTGTTGTTAATGGAGCGGGAGCATCTGCGATGGCTTGTACAAAACTATTTATAAATAGTGGTGTTCCAAATAAAAATATTACAATGATTGATAAGACTGGAGTTATATATAGAGGAAGAGAAAATTTAAACCAATGGAAGTCTGCATTTGCAATAGAAACTAAAAATAGAACTTTAAAAGATGCAATAAAAAATTCAGATGTTTTTTTAGGTTTATCTGCAAAGGGTGTTTTAAAAAAAGAAATGGTAAAAAGTATGGCAAAAAATCCAATAATATTTGCATGTGCTAATCCTGATCCAGAAATTACTCCAGAAGAAATTAATGAAGTTAGAACAGATGCGATTGTAGCAACTGGTAGATCAGATTATCCAAACCAAGTAAATAACTTAATTGGTTTTCCTTATATCTTTAGAGGAGCTTTAGATGTTAGAGCAAAAACAATTAATGAAGAAATGAAAGTTGCTGCTGCAAATGCTATTGCGGCACTTGCTAAAGAAGATGTTCCAGATGAAGTTGTTGCAGCAATGGGTGGTGATAGACCACATTATGGAAAAGAATATATTATTCCTTCAACTTTTGATCCAAGATTAATTAGTGTAATTCCAGCTGCTGTAGCTAAGGCTGCAATGGATAGTGGTGTTGCAGGAAAAGAAATAAAAGATTTTGAAATTTATAGAGAACAACTTAAACAAAGACTTGATCCTTCAGTTACAATTATGCAAGGAATTAATTCTCAAATTAAAAAAACTCAAAAACGAATTGTATTTACAGATGGTGAAGATGAAAATACTTTAAAGGCAGCAATTGCATTTAAAAATGGCAAACTAGGAGTGCCAATACTCGTTGGTAAAAAAGAAAAAATAAAAGAACAACTTAAAAATATTGGTTACAGTGAGAACTTTAACATTCAAATTGTTAATTCCACTGATAAAGAAAAAAGAGAAAGATATGTTAATTATCTATTTAAAAAAATGCAAAGAGAGCAAGGACTGCTTGAAAGAGATTGTGATAGATTAGTAAGGAATGACAGAGTAATTTGGTCATCTTGTATGGTTGCCTGTGGAGATGCAGATGGAGCCGTTACTGGGAATACAAGAAGATATGGAGCATCTTTATCTAAAGTAAAAAAAGTAATAGATGCGAGGCCTGGTGAAATAATGTTTGGTTTAAATATGATAGTTAATAAAGGAAAAACAGTTTTTATAGGAGATACTAGTGTTCATGAATATCCAAGCTCTGAAGAACTAGCAGAAATAGCAATCTCATCAGCAAGAGTAGTGAGACTATTTGGTTTTGATCCTAAAGTCGCTTTTGTATCTCACTCTACTTTTGGACAACCTCTAACAAGTAGAACGAAGCATATAAAAGATGCTGTAAATATATTAAAAGAAAAAAATGTAGATTTTAAATTTGATGGTGATATGCAGCCTGATGTTGCTTTAAATGAGGAGTATAAAGAACTTTATCCATTTTCTGAAATTGTTGGAAATGCAAATATTTTAATCATGCCAGGTCAACATAGTGCAGCGATTTCCTATAAAATGATGAAAACATTAAGTGGAGCAAAAGTAATTGGCCCTTTATTAATTGGTTTAGCTCAACCAATTGAAATCTGTCCTTTAAGATCTTCAACTTCAGATATTTTAAATCTAGCTTCTGTAGCTGCCTATTCATCTGAAGTAATAGATTATAATAAAAAAAATTAATTTTTCTGGATTCTAAGTTCTTCTAATAAAAGAATACTAGCTATTACATCTTCTACATCTAATATTCCTTTTGCTTCATTAATAACTTCTCTTCTTTCATCTTCATCTAGAGCTATGCCATAAATATAAATCTTCTTTTTATAAGTATCGATACTATAATTAGTTGATTTAATTTTTTTATTAAAAATAATTGCTGATCTAAGTTGAGACGTTATTAATAAATCTTTCGCTGAAATTTTAAAATTAAATTTTTCTTTAATCTTTATATCATTTTTAACTGATCTAGCTCCTTTTACTTCCCAAGCCATTTTTGTTATTTGTAATTTTTCCTCTGGATTATCAACTTTTCCTGTTAAAAAAAATTTACCATCAATAACTTTTGTACCAATATCAATCAAATATTTTTTATCTGTTAAAACAAGCTTGGCAACTAAATTTTTTTGCATAATCGAATCGTCTATTTGAGTACCGACAGTCCTTGGATCTAATGCAATACTAACTCCTGTTCCAAAAACTCCTTTGGAAGATGTTCCTACACATGATTGGACGAAAACTAGTAAAAATATATATAAAAAAAAATTTTTCATTTCTTATTTTTTAGACAATAATCATAAATTAACTTTTTTGAAAGATTTTCTTTTTTAGATATGAATGAAACTACATCCTTAATAGTATATTTTTTGAGCATAATAATTATTTCTTTTTTAATCGACTCATTTAAATCATTTATTTTTACTTTATTTTCAGGAAAATTAGATATTACAACCGTAAATTCTCCTTTTGCTTTTTGATCTAATAAATTTAAGTTTTTAATATCACTATAAATAAATTCTTCATAAATTTTAGTCATTTCTCTACAAATTAAAATATCTCTTTCATTAAAATAATTCTTAAAATGTTTTAAAATTTTATTTATTTTTTTAGGCGAAACAAAAAAAACTATTGAATATGATAATTTTTTTAATTCTTTTAACTCTTTTTCTATTTCATTGTCTTTATTTGGTAAAAATCCATAAAATAAATATTTTTCACTAAAACCACTTATTGAAACTGCAGATGTAACTGCTGTTGGTCCTGGTATTGGAAAAACTTTAATTTTATTTTTAATGCATTCTTTTATAATTAATTGTCCTGGATCTGATATTGCTGGAGTTCCTGAGTCAGAAATAATTGAAATAATTAAATTTTTTTTTAATAAGGCTAAAACTTTATCTAAATTTTTTTTTTCATTAAACTTGTGATTGGATATTAATTTAGAATTTATACCGTATTTTCTAAATAAATTTATAGAAACTCTTGTATCTTCGCATAATATATATTCTGAGTTTTTTAGAATATTAATAGCTCTAAATGTAATATCTTCTAGATTGCCAATAGGAGTTGATACGATATACAATCCCGCTTTAATATTTTGCTTATTTAATTTATGATTAGATTCATTAACCATATTAAATTAATATATTAAAAATAAATTATATGAAATCAATTTCAATTTTTTTTTGTTTTTTAATAATATTAATAGGAAATATTAATTTTAATGCCAAAGCAGAAACAGCTAATGATAAAATTTTAAAAGTAGGTTTAATTGTTCCTCTATCAGGAGAATATGCTCCAGTTGGAAAATCAATATTAAACTCTATAAGAATCGCTCTTAATAAAATTGATGATAATAAAATTGTAATATATCCAAGAGATAATCAAGCTGATCCAGAAAAAACTCTTTTAGCAGGTAAGGAACTTTCTGATTTAGGAGTTTCAATTATAATTGGTCCAATACTTCATAAAAATTTAGAATATGTAGAAAATTTAAAAAATATATTATTTTTAACACTATCTAATAAAAGTAATAATTTACCTTCAAACGTAATAGCAACTGGTATTAATGCTAAATCACAGCTCGATAGAATAACTTTATTTCTTAAAAAAGAAAATTTATCTAGAACTATAGTTTTAATTCCAAAATCGAAAAATGAGTCTGAAATAAAAGAATATTTTAGTAAAGTTAAATTTAAATTTTCAAATATTTATACGTACGACACTGAACCTGAAAAATTAACAAAACAAATTGAACTAATCACAAAATATAAACAAAGAAAGAATGATTTAGAAAGAAGAATAAAAATACTTGAAAAGTCAGAGCTAGAAACACACAAAAGAGAGTTAGAAAAATTAAAAAAAAAAGATACAATTGGTAATTTAAGCTTTGATTCAGTAATTATTGCAGACTTCGATCAAAGTTTAAAAAGTGTAGTTACATCTTTTTTGTATGCAGATGTTGATTATAAAAGAGTAAAATTAATAACCTTAAATCAATGGTTTGATGAAACACTATTTAAAGAAAATTCTACCAATAATATTTACTTTCCTTCAGTAAATTACAATAATTATAATAAATTTAGAGAAACATATTTTATAAATTTTAATACTTATCCAAACAATATATCAATAATTGCATATGACATATTTGGACTTATTTATTATATGTCAAAAAAAAATAAAGAAAAACTTGATATAAAAAATTTTTTAAAAAAAAATAAATTTTCAGGTAATATTGGAGAATTTGAAATAAATAAAAATTTAATTGATTATAAACTTAATTTTTATCAAGTATCAAAAGATAGGTTTAAATTAATAAATTAAATAAAAATTTTTCAATATTCTTATAAGCTTTTGATCTATGATCAATTTTATATTTTAATTTTTGTTCCATTTCTCCAAAAGTTTGAGAATAACCATCTGGGATAAAGATTGGATCATATCCAAAACCATTTATACCTCTTTTTGAATTTGAAATACTTCCATTTATTTTACCTTCTCTTGAAATAATTTTACCATTTGGCAAACAAATACTAAGACAACATATAAAATTAGCTTCAATTTTTTTATTAATTTTCCAATTTGGATCTTTTTTTTCAAGCTCTTTAAAAACTTTTATTATAGCATTATTAAAATTATTTCCTGGCTCAGCCCACCTTGCTGAATATATTCCGGGATCTCCATTTAAAAGTTTAATTTCTAATCCCGAATCATCGGATATACATAAAAGATCAGAATTTTTAGAAAAAAACTTAGCTTTTATTTCTGAGTTCTCTTTAAATGTCAGCCCAACTTCTTCAGGACTAGGTAATTTTAGTTCCCATGGTGATATTTTACTAAGATTGGATGGTAATAAATCGCTTATTTCCTTAAATTTTCCACGATTATGAGTTCCTATTATAATTTTACTTATTTTTTTCATAATTATACTAGCATTTAAAAAATTATTAACCATATAACACCTGTATGAGTGATGAAGCAATAAATAATAAAGATGATGTTGATAATAAAGAAGTTAATAAAGAAGAAGAGTCAGCATTAAAAAATAAGTCTAGGGATGATTCTTTGGAAGACAAAATTGAAGAAACTCCTGAAATAAAAATTAAAACATTAGAAGAGAAAATAGCAAGAACTCTTGCAGAAATGGAGAATCAAAGAAGAAGATTTGAAAAAGAAAAAGACGAAGCTTTTGAATTTGGAGGTTTTAATTTTGCAAAAGAATGTTTGTCTTTAATTGATAATTTAGATCGTGCTAAAATTTCAATATCTAATGATGATACATTTAAAAATAATAAAGATTTGCCTAAGATTTTAGAAAACTTTGAAATTATTCAAAAAGATTTGATTTCTGTTTTTAAAAAAAATCAAATAGAGAAAATTAATTGCATAAACAAAAAGTTTGATCCAAATTTTCATCAGGCTATGTTAGAAATTGAAGACTCTGAAAAGGAGCCTGGATTAATCGTTGATGAGATGCAAAAAGGATTTACAATGGGGGGTCGTCTACTTAGACCTTCTTTAGTTAGTGTAACTAAAAAAAAACCAGAGGCTAAGGACAATATAGATAAAAATAATCCAAAAAGTGCTGAAAAATATGAAGAAAATGATGAAAAAAATAAACAAAGCAACTTGTAGACTAAAAAAAAACACCTATATAAGAAATACATAAATCAAAGGTAATTTATTATGAGCAAAGTAATTGGAATAGACTTAGGAACAACAAATTCATGTGTTGCAATAATGGAAGGCTCACAACCAAAAGTATTAGAAAATGCTGAGGGAGCAAGAACAACACCGTCTGTTGTAGCTTTTACAGATACAGATGAAAAATTAGTTGGACAACCAGCAAAAAGACAGGCAGTAACAAATCCTGAGAATACTTTATTTGCAGTAAAAAGATTGATTGGAAGAAATTTTGAAGATGAAACAGTAAAAAAAGATATTAATTCTGCACCTTTTAAAATAATTAAAGCAGATAATAATGATGCATGGATTGAAGCAAGAGGAAAAAAATATTCACCTTCTCAAATTTCAGCATTCATCTTACAAAAAATGAAAGAAACAGCTGAAAAATATTTAGGTCAAGAAGTTACAAAAGCTGTAATAACTGTACCAGCTTATTTTAATGATTCACAAAGGCAAGCAACAAAGGATGCTGGAAAAATTGCAGGACTAGAGGTATTAAGAATAATAAATGAGCCAACTGCGGCTTCTCTTGCATATGGTTTAGATAAAAAAAAAGAAAATAAAAAAATTGCTGTTTATGATTTAGGGGGTGGAACATTTGATGTTTCTATACTTGAGCTTGGTGATGGAGTTTTTGAAGTTAAATCTACTAATGGTGATACTTTTTTAGGTGGTGAGGATTTTGATAATACAATTGTAGATTACCTTGTAAATGAATTTAAAAAAGAAAATGGAATAGATCTAAAAACTGATAAATTAGCTCTTCAAAGATTAAAAGAAGCAGCTGAAAAAGCAAAAATTGAATTATCTTCTGCTGAGCAGACTGAAGTTAATTTACCTTTTATAACAGCTGATAAAACAGGCCCTAAACATATAAATTTAAAATTTACTAGAGCAAAATTAGAAGCTCTAGTAGAAGATTTAATTAAAAAAACCTTAGCACCATGCGAAACTGCTCTTAAAGATGCTGGTGTTTCTGCAGGAGAGATTAATGAAGTAATTCTAGTTGGTGGAATGACTAGAATGCCAAAAGTTATTGAAATAGTTAAAAACTTTTTTGGAAAGGAACCAAACAAAAGTGTTAATCCTGATGAAGTTGTTGCTACAGGTGCTGCAATTCAAGCTGGTGTTTTACAAGGAGATGTTAAAGATGTTTTATTGCTTGATGTTACGCCATTATCACTTGGTATAGAAACATTAGGTGGAGTTTCTACCAAACTTATTGAAAAGAATACAACGATACCAACAAAAAAAAGTCAGGTTTTTTCAACTGCTGAAGATAATCAACCAGCTGTATCTATCAGAGTATTGCAAGGTGAAAGAGAAATGGCTGCAGATAATAAGCCTCTAGGTAATTTTGAATTAGTGGGAATTGCTCCTGCACAAAGAGGAATACCTCAAATCGAAGTCACTTTTGATATTGATGCTAACGGAATTGTTAACGTCTCAGCAAAAGATAAAGGCACAGGTAAAGAACAAAAAATACAAATTCAAGCCTCTGGCGGTCTAAGTGATGAAGATATAAATAAAATGGTAAAAGAAGCAGAAGCCAACAAAGATGAAGATAAAAAGAAAAGAGAAGCTGTGGATGCACGTAACCAAGCTGATACTATTCTTCATACTACAGAAAAAAACCTGAAAGAACATGGCAGTAAAATTTCTGATACTGATAAAAAAGCCATCGAAACAAGCTCTTCCGACCTACGTAATTCTTTAAAAGGAACAGATGTAGAAGAAATAAAGAAAAAAACTCAAGAACTAGTCCAAGCTTCTATGAAATTAGGAGAGGCGATATATAAAGATCAGCAAGCGGCAAGTTCTAAAAAACCAGAAGAAAATAAAAAAGAAGATGATAAAAAAAAAGATGACAATGTTGTTGATGCAGATTTTGAAGAAATAAAAGATGAAGTAAAAGAAGAAGATAAAGAAAAAAGTGCCTAAGGCTAACAATTTTGTTATTAAAAATTATATATGGCAAAAAAAGATTTTTATGAGGTCTTGGGAGTAAATAAATCATCCTCACCGGAAACAATTAAACAAGCCTATAGAAAATTAGCAGTAAAATACCACCCAGATAAAAATAAAGGCGATAAAGCTTCAGAAGAAAAATTCAAAGAAGCTAGCGAGGCATACCACGTACTTTCTGACCAAGAAAGAAAACAAAATTACGATAATTTTGGCCATGCTGCTTTTGAAGGTGGTGGTGGAAACAATGGGTTTGGCAATTTTGATTTTTCAAATTCATTTTCAGATATTTTTGAAGATTTCTTTAGTGATTTTGGAGGTGGTGGCGGAAGAAGAAGATCATCAAATCTTAGAGGTGCTGATTTAAGATATGATTTATCAATTAGTTTAGAAGATGCTTACTTTGGAAAAAAAGAAAATATTAGTTTTTCATCTTCAGAAAAATGTGGAGTTTGTAAAGGTCAAGGATCAGCTCCAGGTTCTAGTCCAAGTGCTTGCTCAACTTGTGGTGGGCGCGGCAAAGTAAGAACTAACCAAGGTTTTTTTACAGTTCAACAAACATGTCCTCAATGTAGTGGCGCTGGAGAAGAAATAACAGATCCATGTAAAGATTGTAGAGGCTCAGGAAAAAAACAATCTAATAAAAACCTTACAGTTACTATTCCAAAAGGAGTTGATGACGGAACTAGAATTAGAATCTCAGGAAAAGGAGAGGCTGGAACAAAAAATGGTGGAAATGGTGATTTATATTTATTTATTAATATTAAAAATCATCCTATTTTTAAAAGATCAGAGGAAAATCTTTTTTATGAATTTCCGATATCGATTGCAGATGCTACTCTTGGAACAACACTTGAAGTTCCAACAATAGATGGTGGCAAAGCTAAAGTTAAAATTCCTTCAGGTACACAATCTGGAAAACAATTCAGATTAAAAGGCAAAGGAATGCCTATTATAAGAGCGAGTGGTTCAGGAGATTTATATATACAAATAGTAACAGAAGTTCCAACTTCGCTAACTTCTGAACAAAAAGATTTACTTGAAAAGTTTAGAAAACTTGAAAATTCTAAATC
>SHAN01000002.1 GCA_004213155.1 Candidatus Pelagibacterales bacterium | reverse complement strand
TATCTTTTTCTACACCAGCTTTAAGTACAACCAAACCTATTGGTAGTTGTCCCTTTAACTTATCTGCAATACCTAAAACAGCACATTCAGCTACTGATTGATGCTCTGATAAAACTTCCTCTATTGCACCTGTTGATAATCTATGTCCAGCAACATTTATTATATCATCTGTTCTTGACATGATCCATATATAACCATCTTCATCAATATGTCCCGCATCATATGTTTCATAATAGCCATCATAATTGGTCATATAATTATCTTTATATCTTTTATCTGCATTCCATAATGTTGGAAACGTTCCAGGAGGCAATGGAAGTTTTACTACTATATCTCCCATCTCATTTGGTTTAGCCAAAGTTTGATCTGGTTTTATAATTTTTACATCATAACCAGGTACTGCTTTACAAGCAGATCCATATTTTGTTTTCATCATTTCTATACCAGTACAATTAGAACTAATTGCCCAACTTGTTTCTGTTTGCCACCAGTGATCGATAACTGGAACTTTCAATAAATTTTCTGCCCATTTAATTGTATCAGGATCAGCTCTTTCTCCTGCTAAAAATAAAGATTCAAATAAACTTAAATCATATTTTGAAAAAAATTTTCCTTCAGGATCTTCTTTCTTAATAGCCCTAAATGCTGTAGGTGCTGTGAAAAGTGATTTTACTTTATACTCAGAAATTATTTTCCAAAATGCTCCAGCATCTGGAGTACCAACAGGTTTGCCTTCAAACAAAACAGTAGTACAACCTTTAAATAAAGGAGCGTAAACAATATATGAATGACCAACTATCCAACCTATATCACTTGCAGACCACCATACATCATCTTGATTAATATTATAAATATTTTTCATAGTCCATTTAAGAGCAACTATATGTCCACCTATATCTCTTACTATCCCTTTTGGGATCCCAGTAGTTCCAGATGTATAAAGAATATAAGCAAAATCATTTGCATTCATTTCAACGCACTCAACATCTTTGGCATTTGTTAATGCTTCATCCCAGCTGATTTCATTTGGAGCATTTAATTTTACTTCCTGACCTTTTCTTTGATAAAGAATTACCTTCTCAGGTTTATGGGAAGCTAATTTTAATGCTTCATCTACTAAAGGTTTATATTCAACAGTTCTTCCTGGTTCAAAACCACATGACGCTGTTACTAGTAATTTTGCTTTACTATCATCTATTCTACTCGCAAGTTCATTTGAAGCGAATCCTCCAAATACAACAGAGTGAATAGCTCCTATTCTTCCACAAGCTAACATCGCAATTACCGCTTCAGGGATCATAGGCATATAAATTATTACCCTATCACCTTTGTTAACACCTTGATTTTTTAAAGCTCCAGAAAATTTTGAAACTTTTTTTTTCAAATCGTTAAAGGTAAATTTTTTTTTATCACCTGTGATTGGACTGTCATAGATTAAAGCAATTTTATCACCTCTGCCTTGATCAATATGTATATCTATTGCGTTATAACAGGTATTAGTTATCCCATCCTCAAACCATTTATAGAAGGGAGGATTAGATTTATTTAAAATTTTAGTCGGTTTTTTAAACCAAAAAATATCATTTGAAATTTCCTGCCAAAATTCTTCAGGATTTTTAAGCGAATTCTCATAAATTTGTTTAAAATTATTATTCATTTATTTTGATTCTTTATTGGGTTTTTGTTTGTTTATTAAATTAATAATTGTATTTAAATTTAAAAAGTAAGTAAAATCAACCCTAATTAGATGCAAATAAGACTTCAATTAAGTATTTATATTTGATATTTACACACCAACTTTGGTTAAAGCTTTGCTTTTACCTAGTTTATATAAACTAAATAAAAACTAACTAAAGAGGGAGTTTTTTATGAAAAAACTTAAATTGTTTGCTCTTACAGCTGTTGCCCTAACAGGTTTAACAGGTGTAGCAAACGCATCAAGCGTGTTGTTAGCTTCTGATGATTTTGTTGGAATTACATTTTGGATAATTTCAATGGGTATGTTGGCTGCAACAGCATTCTTTTTCTTAGAAAGAGGATCTGTAGCTGCTGGTTGGAGAACATCTATAACAGTAGCAGGTTTAATTACTGGTATTGCATTTATTCATTACATGTACATGAGAGATGTTTGGATTCAAACTGGAGATTCACCAACTGTTTACAGATATATTGATTGGTTAATAACTGTACCATTACAAATGATAGAGTTTTATTTAATCTTATCAGCAGTAAGAAAAGTTGATAGCGGAATATTCTGGAGATTATTGGTTGGATCACTTGTAATGTTAATTGGTGGATATGCCGGAGAAGCAGGTTACATTAATTCATTCTTAGGTTTTGTAATAGGAATGGCTGGATGGATCTATATTCTTTATGAAATATTTTCAGGTGAAGCAGGTAAATTAGCTGCTAAATCAGGAAATAAATCATTAGTAACTGCATTTGGAGCTTTAAGAATGATAGTTACAATTGGTTGGGCAATTTACCCATTAGGTTATGTATTTGGATATTTAACTGGTGGTGTAGATGCTAATTCATTAAATATTATTTACAACATAGCTGACTTTGTTAACAAAATTGCATTTGGTCTAGTAATTTGGGCTGCTGCAATGCAAAATACTAGCAAAAGAGGTTAGTATTAAAAAACAAAGATAAGTAAAAATTTAAAAGGGCGAGTGTTTTCACACTTGCCCTTTTTTTTTATCAATCTATAAATTATTTATGACAAAAATTACCTATATAGAACATAATGGAAAGCCTCATACAATTGATGTAGAAAACGGTTTGAGTGTAATGGAGGGTGCTGTACAAAATAATATTCCTGGAATAGATGCTGATTGTGGTGGTTCAATGGCTTGTGCAACTTGTCATGTATATATAGATGAAAAATGGTATGAAAAAGTTAAGAAAAAAGAGGATGGTGAAGAAGATATGATTGATATGGCTTTTGAGCCAAATCGATTTAGTCGTCTTAGCTGTCAAATTATGGTATCAGAAGAGTTAGATGGTTTAATTGTTAATTTACCATCTCAACAAACTTAAAATATGATTAAAACAGATGTATTAGTGATTGGTGCTGGACCTACAGGATTGTTTGCTGTTCATCAATTAGGAATTATTGGTTTAAAAGCAGAGATAGTTGATAATCTTGATAAGATAGGAGGTCAGTGTATAGAACTTTACCCAGATAAACCTATTTATGATATTCCAGCAATTCCAGAATGTACTGGAGAAGAATTAACAAATAATTTAATTGAACAATTAAAACCGTTTAAACCTAATATTCATTTAAATGAAAGAGTAGAAGAGGTTAAAAAAGATAAAAATTTTTGGATTATCAAAACTAATAAAGGAAAAGAGTTTCAAGCATACAATATTATTATTGCTGGCGGAGTAGGGTCTTTTGAGCCAAGAAAATTTTCAGCAAAAGGTTCTGAAAAATTTGAAGGTAAAGAGTTATTTTATTCAGTTAAAAATAAGGTAATTTTTAAAAATAAAACAGTTTGTATTTTTGGTGGAGGAGACTCTGCTTTAGATTGGGCTATTGAATTATCTAATACTTCTAAAGTTATATTGGTTCATAGAAGAGATGATTTTAGAGGAGCGCAAGTTAGTATAGATAAAGTTAAACAGCTTGAAAAAGAAGGTAAAATTCAATTATTTACAAAATATCAACTCAATTCTGTTGATGGAGAAAACAAACTTGAAAAAATCAGCATTAAACATGATGATGGAAATTTGAAAGACATTAAAACAGATTATGTTTTAGGTTTTTTTGGACTAATTATGCAATTAGGACCTATTGCAAATTGGGGATTAAATATTGACAAGAAAACAATTCCTGTAAATACAGAAAATTTTGAAACTAATGAGAAGGGTATATTTGCAATTGGTGATCTTTGTAGCTATCCAGGTAAACTTAAGTTAATTTTATCAGGTTTTCATGAAGGTGCTTTAGCAGCAAGAGGGTGTTTTAAATTAGCAAGACCTGATGAAACTTTAAGATTTGAATTTACTACTACATCTAAAAACGTATTGAATAGATTAGGTAAAAAATAAAGTGATAGAACTTTTTACGGCAGAGACTCCAAATGGTGTAAAAATTTCAATCATGTTAGAAGAAATTGGTTTTAAATATAAAATTACAAAAATAAATTTAAAAGAAGACCAGCAATTTGATCCAGAGTTTAGAAAAATAAGCCCATTTAGTAAAATACCTGTGATTATTGATCATGATACTGGAGAGTCAATATTCGAATCTGGTGCAATACTTATTTATTTAGGTGAAAAAAGTAAAAAATTTTATGACGAAAAAAAAAGAAATAAGATTAATCAATGGCTAATGGCTCAAATGGGTTATGTTGGACCTATGATCGGTCAACATCATCAGTTTCATCATTATAATCCTGGAAAAAGTGAGTTTGGAGAGTCAAGATATTTTAAAATAACAAAAAATATATATAAAGATTTAGATGAACGGTTGTTGGTTTCAAAATATTTAGCAGGAGAGGATTATTCAATTGCAGATATTGCTACATGGCCATGGATAGCCAGACATGAATGGCATGATGTTGGTCTTAATAATTATAAAAATTTATTAAGGTGGTATCTAGATATATCAAAAAGAAAAGCAGTTATTAAAGGGTATGATATTATGAGTAATGGTTCTGCAATTCCAATGCCTAATTAGGCATCAACATAAACTTTTTCATTATTTTCATGTTTCTCTTGAGCTGCAATACATAGAGTAGCAATTGGTCTTGCAATTAGTCTTTTAATACCAATTGGTTCACCAGTTTCTTCACAATAACCATAAGTATTATTTTGTATTTTTTTTAGAGCTCTATCAATTTTAGTTACTAATTTTATTTGTCTATTAATAGTTCTCATTTCAACATTTTTTTCTGTATACGAACTAGCTTGGTCAATAATATCAGCTGATGTACTATTATCATCTAAATCATTATTATATATTGCTTGATTATTAGATTTTATAATTTCTTTTTTCCATTCATTAAGTTTTTGTTTGAAAAATAACTTGTGTTTTTCACACATATATTTTTCTTTTAGATTTGGTACGTATTTTTTAGATATTTTAATAGCCATAATTATAAATTGTAGCGCCGGAGTATATTCAGCAATTAATAGGTGTCAAGCTTGGTTAATTAATATAAATTTACTAAAATGATGTTAAAAAAAGACAAAATAAATAATATTTTTTATATTTTTCTATTTGTTCACCTTATTATTTGGACAGGAATTCCATCTTTAACAAACAATAATTTACCATTAGATACTATTGAAGCTTTAGCATGGGGAAGTAATTTAGATTGGGGATTTAACAAGCATCCACCTATGAGTGCATTCTTAGTAGAAATTTTTTATCAAATTTTTGGTGCGCAAGACTGGGCCTATTATTTATTAAGTCAAATCTGTGTAATTATTTCTTTTTTTGTTATTTTTAAATTTGCAGAAAATTTTTTTAAAAACAAAGTGTTTTGTTTATTATCAGTTCTATTATTAGAGGGAATTTACTTCTATAATTTTACAACTCCAGAATTTAATGTAAACGTATGTTTAATACCTTTTTGGGCTTTAACAGTTTTATATTTATGGGAAGGTATTAAAAATAATAAAATCATAGATTGGTTTTTATTCGGATTGTTTGCAGGTTTTGGTTTTTTATCAAAATATTTATTTATATATTTAGCTTTAGGAATTGATATTTTTTTAATTTATATGATCTATAAAAAGAAAATTGACTTTAAATGTCTTATATCAATAATTCCCTTCTTAATTATTTTATTACCACATTTAATCTGGCTTACTGAAAATAATTATATAACTATTACTTATGGACTTGATAGAACAGGAGCAGGGGATCAAAATTTTTTAGATCACATAATGCATCCATTAATCTTTTTAGGAAAACAAATTGGAATATTAATTCCTTTCATTTTAATGTTTTTATTTTTAAATAGTAAATTCAAAAGTAAATTTAATTTTAAAGATAATAAGCTTTTATTTTTATTAGCAATAAATATTGTTCCAATAGCTTTAGTTTTTTTAACTTCTATGATTATGGGAGTTAAAATAAGAACAATGTGGATGACACCTTTTTATCTATTTTTTGGAGTTTTGGTAATTTATATTTTTCAATCTCAAATCAATTTAAATAAACTAAAAAACTTTACTACAGTATTTTTAATTTTATTTATTTTTTCACCTTTTGCTTATGCATATGTTTCTATAACTGAAACAGATAAGAGAACAGATTATCCTGGAAAAGAAATAGCACAGAAAGTTCAAAAGGATTGGGATAATAAATATAATAGTTTAATAGAAAAAGTTGAAGGAGATGAATGGTACGCCGGAAACCTATCTTACCATTTAAAATCTAGACCAAAATGGTTTTACTGGGGTGATACTACATTTGGAGACAATTATGTTGATATGATTTTTAAAGAAAATAATTCTCAAATTCGTATAATTGGTAAAAAATGATGAAAATAAAAATATTAATACCAGTTTACAATGATTGGCATTCAGTTTTTAAACTTCTTGAAAATATTAATTCAGAAGTTTTAACACTAGATTGTGAGTTTTCAGTAATAATTATTAATGATGCATCTACAGAAATTAAACCAGAATTTTTGGTTGATTTAGATAATTTAAAGTTTATCGAAATTATTAATATGAAAGAAAATAGGGGGCATGCTAGATGTATAGCTACTGGATTAAAGTATATTAATAAAAAAGAAGATTTTGATTATGTAATTCCAATGGATGGAGATGGAGAAGATCGACCTGAAGAAATAAGTTTATTAATTAAAAAAATTAAAGAAAATCCAGGTGTAGTTGTTACAGCTGATAGGATTAAAAGATCTGAAGGGCTTATTTTTAGATTTTGCTATTTAGCACATAAATTTTTAACTTTTGTTTTTACAGGTCAAAAGATTAAATTTGGTAATTATACTTGTCTTCCTAAGATTATAGTTAATAATATGGTCAATGAAGCGGCTACTTGGAGTAGTTTTTCAGGAGCTCTGGTTAAAATAATTGATAACAGAAATTCTATCTCATCTATTAGAGGCACTAGATATTTTAATCCATCTAAAATGAGTTTTTTAAATCTTTTAAAACATTCACTATCAATTATTGCTGTTTTTAAAAAAACATTAATTGCTAGATCTATTATTTTTTTACTTGTTTATTTTTTTTTAATCTACGGGTCATTATCAATTATTACATTAATTCCAGTATTTTTTATATTTATCTTAATCTATTCAGTCGTCTCTCTCTCCAAAAGAGAAAATCTTGAAGAATTAAATAATTCTTTAAATAATATTGATAATATTGAAGAGATTAACTAGCTTTTATCGTAGGCAAACAATAAAAATCTGCAGTATCAATTTTAGAACTATGTTCTTTTCTTAAGTTCCATTTTTTTTTAATTCCTGCATCAGCTAAACTTAAAGTTGAACGACCATATTTATAATTTGTCGAGTCTATAGATTTCATTAAATTTTTCATTTTATTATCTTTATCTGTAAAAAATAAATTTTGATTATTTTCTGAACTAGTTAAACCAGATAACACAATTCCAGATTTTTGGTATTTATACCCTTTTATAAAAATAATTTCTAAACCAGCCAAAGCAGTTTTTACTATTTCTATACTATTATTTGTAGCAATTGGAAAATCTAAAGTTTTTGAATTAGAATAATATCTTTCTGTTTTTTGAAATGGACTTGTTCGAACAGAAATAGTAATTGATTTAGCAAACAAAGACTCTGATCTTATTTTTTCTGCAGCATTTAAACAATGTGTTGTTATAGATTCTTTTAGTTCTTGAATACTATCTACTTTTCTTCCAAATGATCTAGATACACAGCAACTTTTTCTTTTTGATTGACTTACTTCTATATCGATACAAGAAATACCTTTTAATTCCATTGCTGTTCTAGAACTTAAAACATTAGAGTTTTTTTTTATCCATGTATTTGATACATTTTTTAATTGTTTTGCATTATTAATATTATTTTTAATATAAAATTTAGTCATCTGTCTTCCAACACCCCAAACATCATTAATATTTATTTTTTCTAATACTGGATCAATATCTTTTGCATTTAGTAAACTTACAACTCCTGATTTATTTTTTTTAGCAATATGATTTGCTATTTTACTTAGAGTTTTTGTACTAGCAATACCAATACTAGTTGGAATTCCTGTCCATTCTAATATTGTATTTCTAATTTTTTTCCCGAATAACTCAATTAAGTTATCAGATAAATCTGTTAAATCTAAAAAAGCTTCATCTATAGAATAAATTTCAATTTTAGTACCAAAATATTTTAAAGTCCTCATAACTCGCCTAGATATATCTCCATACAAAGAATAGTTTGACGAGAATACTTGAACATTATTTTTTTTAACTATTTCTTTTGCTTTAAAGTAAGGATCACCCATTTTTATACCTAATAATTTAGCTTCATTAGATCTAGAAATTATACATCCATCATTGCTAGATAAAACTATTACAGGTTTTTTATTTAATGAAGGTTTAAATAATCTTTCACAAGAAACATAAAAAGAATTACAATCTACTAAAGCTATTTTTTTAGTATTTTGAATGAATGACATAAGTTACAACCCCCCAAATAAAAACATTAGAATCTTCATTTATAATTATTCTGTCTTCAAAGTTTTGTGATCCAGATGATAAAAATTGTAAGCTTTTCTCTTTTACGAAGCTTTTTACTACTAGCTCATCATGAACATTTGCTATAACTGTTGAAAAATTTTTTGGTTTGATGCTTTTATCAACAATTAAAAGATCACCATCGTAAATTCCGACATTTGACATTGATTTACCTTGAACTCTTATAATGAATGTAGCTGGTGTATTTTTGATTAGATGAATATTAAGATCTATATCTTCTTCTATATAATCAGTGGCTGGAGAAGGAAAACCAGCTCCTGCTTTATGAAGATAAAATGGTAATGTCAATTTCATAATGTTCTTATTTTGTTCTATTATATATTTGTAATACAGTCAATAGGTTGTATTTTGAGTCTGTAACTGAATCAAAAGTGAATCAAAACATGAACATTTAAACTATATTTTGCGCTCTTGTGGATATCTTCAACCAAAGATAGTTTGAAATATAGATTAAAATGAAAAAAATTATATCAATCTTAATTATAAATCTGGTTTGGAGCAACTTTGTTTTTGCTGAAACAGTAGTTAGACTCCCAAAAGATACAGCTTCAGGATATCAAAAATTATTTAAAAGTTTAACTGGTAAATATTTCAAAGATTATGGAATGCAAGTCGTAAACAAAAAGGATGGACATCCAATTAGAGCAGGAGAACAATCTATTAGATTTGAAGTAAGAGCGGGAGATTGTGGTAAAGATGAAACGGGTGGCTGGAGCGATTGCAAGAATGATCGAGAACGACATGAATTATCTGGAGGAAAAGAAGCTGATAAAATGAGTGGAGGAGAGTATTGGTTTTCATGGTCAGTTTATTTTTCAAAAGATCACCAAAACCTTTATCCTCTAAGTAATAATTATGGACAATTTCACCAGCAAGATGGCCCACCTGTTTTTATGTTTAAGGAGTTAAAAGACGGTTACTCAGTTGTAAGAACCATAGGAGATATAGACTATGATGAAAGAAAACTAGTAGATAATAAAGATATGCCAGGTAGTTGGATTGATATTTTGATTAATGCAAAGTGGACAAAAAAAGATAATGGTTTTTTTAAAGTTTGGGTAAATGATGAACTTAAATATGATTATAAAGGTCCAACAAAAACAAAAACATATGTATATCAAAAATTTGGAATTTATAGTACGGGGATAACAAGATATATAAATTATAAAAATGTAGGAGTTATTCAAAAAAAATGCTTTTACGAAAAAGGTTATACAACAAAGGAAGAAAAGGCTTTTTTTCGATTACTAGACAAAAGGGATCCTGGACACGAAACATCAATAAAAATTTATGATAAATGCAAAGATTACTATAAACCTGTTGAAGTACCAACGAGAGTTATATATTTTGACGAAGTTAGAAAAAGTAAAAAGAGAGAAAAAGTGGCCTTAAATAAATAAAGGAGAAATTAAAATGAAAAAACTAACATGCCACTGTGGAAAAGTAAAAGCAGAAGTTAATGTTCCTGAAAAAGGATTTGAAAAGATTATGAGATGCAATTGTTCTTTATGTAAAAGAAAAGGATATATAATAGGAGTTGTCGGACCTGAAGATTTTAAACTTGTTGAAGGAGAAGAGTTTTTAAAAATTTATCAATATTATACAAAAACTGCTAAGCATTATTTTTGCTCAAATTGTGGTATACATACACATAATAGACCAAGAATTAATCCTAAAATTTATGGTGTTAATATTGCTTGCGTTGAAGGTATTAAACCATTTGAGATAGAAAATGTTCCAGTTAATGATGGAGATAATCATCCACTTGATCAAAAAAAATAATTTTTATGAAATCTATTAATCATTGTTTTGATAAAGTAAAAAAAGATTGTTTTGATTTTATTTCATCTCAAGAAACAAAATCAGATAAATTTAAAAACAAAGAGAGAATGATTAAATCTTTTTTAATTCCAATAAGTTATTGGATTTCAAAAAAAACTCATAAAAATAAAACTTTAATAATAGGTTTGGCTGGTGGTCAAGGATCTGGCAAAACAACTATTTCATCAATTATAAGTTTAATTTTAAAAAAATATTTTAAATTAAATGTTTTTAAAGTTTCAATTGATGATTTTTATAAAACAAGAAGAGATAGAAAATTATTATCTAAAAAAAAGCACCCATTATTAATGACAAGAGGTGTTCCAGGAACACATGATATTGAATTAATGTTAGATTTTTTCAAAAAAGTTAAGTCTAAAAAATTTAAAAATTTTAAAATTCCTAAGTTTAATAAAGCAATAGATGATCGTTACTCAAGAACCAATTGGTATAAAATTAAATCAAAACCAGATATAGTAATTTTTGAAGGCTGGTGTGTGGGCGCCAGAGCACAAACAGCTAAACAGCTTAAAAAACCAATTAATTCCCTTGAAAAAGCCTATGATCAAAATTCTAAATGGAGATCCCATGTTAATAATCAATTGAAAACAAAATATAATATATTATTTAAGCAATTAGATGGATTATTATATTTAAAAGCTAAAAATTTTAATTTATTAAGAAGCTGGAGATTAAAACAAGAGAGAAAACTTTGGCTACAAACAAAAAACAAAAAAAATTTAAAAATTATGAAAAGCGATGATGTCAAAAAATTTATGCAAACTTATCAAAGAATTACAGAACGAATGTTCAAAGATACACCAAAACATTGTTCAATTATCCTAAATTTAAATGACAAACACCAAATTAGTAAGATTAAATAATATGAAAAAAATTTTTTTAACACTAGTATTTATTATTTTTATAAATCAACAAGTTTTTGCAGTTACTTTATCTGAAGCTTTATCACAAGCATACAAAAATAACCCAGAACTTAATGCAGAAAGAGAAAATATTAAAGTTTCAAAAGAAGATTTAAAAATTTCTAAAAGTGAATTTTTACCAACACTTTCAATATCAGGATCAAAGAGTCAGGAAAATACTACTAAGTTAACTAATCAATCTGGAGCAGATATTTCAGCTACTGATACTGATCCTTTGACACAAACTTTTAAAATAGAACAAAATCTTTATCAGGGATTTGGTGGAGTTGCTAAACGTGAAAAAAGTAAAATTAATTTAGATATTGCAAAAGCTAAATTACAAAAAAAAGAGCAAGAGATTATCTTAAAAGCTATTGAAGCTTATTCAGGTTTAATACTAGCTAATGAAAAATCAAAAATTAATGAAAGTAATTTAAGTTTATTAGAAAGACAAGTTGAAACAGATCAAGTAAGGCTTGAGCAAGGAGAAATAACACTAACTGACTTAGCGCAATCAGAAGCATCTTTTGCAGAAGCTCAAGCAAGATATATTGAGTCAAAAAATGAAATTACTACAAATAAATTAAATTATGAAAATGTTATAGGCCCAATTTCAAACGTAAATATTTTAGATAAAAATTCTACTATAGTATTTAATATTCCAAACAATTTAATTGAGGCAATTAAAATTTCTAAAAATACTAATCCTAATTTACTTATTGCTAAATTAGAATATGAGAAATCAGAACAAGATATTATTATTGCAAGGTCAAGCTTATCACCCTCTGCAACATTATCATATGAAAATTCTAGGTCAGATGATTTTAGTTCAACTTATGATGAAAGAGATAAAAATACTTTGAAAGCAACTGTTACCTGGCCGTTCTATTCAGGTGGAAAAAATAGAGCTTCATTAAATAAAAATAAAAATTTAAAAAATAATAAAAAATTATTATTGGATAGTGCTATTAAAACTAATGACACCATGGTAGCTAGTAGTTGGTCAAATCTTCAATCAACAAAAAGTTTACTACAGTCGGTTAGGTCTCAAGTTAAAGCTGCTCAGATTGCAAATGAAGGAATAACGGTAGAATATGAATCTGGCCTAGGAAGATCGACACTTGATGTTATCCAATCAAATTCTATTTTATTGAATTCAAAAATAAGTTTGGCAAACTCTGAAAGAAATTATCTTTTAGCTAATTTTAAACTTTTGCAAGCTATAGGCCTTTTGAATAGTAGCTATCTAAAAATTAAGTAAAATAAGTCTTTTTTAATTAAAATTATTAACTATTGATAATGAGAACAAAATGTGTACATTTATATAGATGATTCGTAATATAAAAATATAATAAAAAAGGGCTAAAATGACTAAAAATAACTTAAAAATAGTAAAATCAAGCAAAAACCAAGAAGCAGAAAGCAAAGAAAAAGATAAAGCTTTAGATGCTGCAATAAATCAAATTACAGATAATTTTGGAAAAGGTTCTGTTATGAAGCTTGGTCAACAATCTGCAATGGATGTAGAGTCTATATCTACAGGTTCGTTAAGTTTAGATTTAGCACTTGGAATAGGAGGCCTTCCAAAAGGTAGAGTAGTAGAAGTTTATGGGCCAGAATCATCAGGAAAAACAACATTAACATTACAAGTAATAGCAGAAGCACAAAAAGCAGGTGGAATATGTGCATTTATTGATGCTGAGCATGCCTTAGATCCAGTATACGCCAAAGCTTTAGGAGTAAAAACAGATGAACTCTTAATTTCTCAACCAGATACTGGTGAGCAAGCATTAGAGATTGCTGACACATTAATCAAATCAGGTTCAATATCAGTTTTGGTTGTTGATTCAGTTGCTGCACTAACGCCAAGAGCTGAAATAGAAGGTGAGATGGGAGATCATCATGTGGGCCTTCAATCAAGATTAATGAGCCAAGCTTTAAGAAAACTAACTAGTTCAATTTCAAGAACAAACACAATGGTCATATTTATTAATCAAATAAGAATGAAAATTGGAGTAATGTTTGGCAATCCAGAGACAACATCAGGAGGAAATGCTTTAAAATTCTATTCATCAGTAAGAATGGATATAAGAAGAATCGGAGCTATAAAAGATAAAGATTTAATAGTAGGAAACTCTACACGTGTTAAAGTAGTAAAAAACAAAGTGTCTCCTCCATTCAAGGTTGTAGAATTTGATTTAATGTATGGAAAAGGTATTAGTAAAACAGGAGAACTAATAGATCTTGGAGCAAAAGCAGACATAGTAGAAAAATCGGGTGCATGGTATGCATATAAAGGTGAAAAGATAGGACAAGGAAGAGAAAATGCTAAAATTTATTTAGAACAGAACCCCAAAATTGCAGCTGAAATAGAAATGGCAGTAAGAGAAAAAGCAGGAGTTATATCTAAAAAAATAGAAGGCAATCCTATCGAAAAAAAAAATGAAGAAGTAAAAGCACCAAAAGAATTGCCGAAAGAAGAAGTTAAAAAAGATTAGTAAATAGCTATCTTTAGCAGTGAAAAAGGCGCTTTAAAAAGCGCCTTATCGCAAAAATCATAAACTAGACATCAAATAAAAAAGCTGTATTTTATAAATATGGCTCAGAAATCACTAAATCAAATAAGAGAAACTTTCTTAAAGTATTTTGAAAAAAATGATCATAAGATAGTTGAATCTAGCAATCTAGTTCCAAATAACGACCCAACATTGATGTTTGCTAATTCTGGAATGGTACAGTTTAAGAATGTATTTACTGGATTAGAAAAAAGAAATTATCAAAAAGCCACTACTTCTCAAAAATGTGTAAGAGCTGGAGGAAAACATAACGATTTAGAAAATGTTGGCTATACTCCAAGACACCATACTTTTTTTGAGATGTTAGGAAATTTTTCTTTTGGAGATTATTTTAAAGAAAAAGCAATTTATTATGCATGGGATTTAATTACTAAAGATTTTGGTATAGATAAAAATAGGCTATATGTAACAGTTTTTCACAAAGATGATGAAGCATTTAATTTTTGGAAAAAAATAGCAGGTTTAAATGAAGATCGGATTTTAAGAATTTCCACCTCTGATAATTTTTGGTCTATGGGTGAAACTGGTCCTTGTGGCCCATGCTCAGAAATTTTTTATGATCATGGAGATCACTTGAAAGGAGGTTTGCCAGGAACAAAAAATGAAGATGGTGACAGATTTATTGAAATTTGGAATTTAGTTTTTATGCAATATGAACAAATTTCAAAAGATAAGAGAATAGATCTACCTAAGCCGTCTGTTGATACTGGTATGGGTTTGGAAAGAGTCTCAGCTCTACTACAAGGAACACATGATAATTACGAAACAGATCATTTTAAAAAATTAATTCTTTCAACTTCTGATATTGTTAAAAAAAAACCAGATCAAAAAAATCTATCAAGTTTTAGAGTTATTGCGGATCATTTAAGAGCAAGTTCTTTTTTAATAGCAGAAGGTGTTTTGCCATCTAATGAAGGTAGAGGATATGTTTTAAGAAGAATTATGAGAAGAGGTATGAGGCACTCACATTTATTGGGTTCCAAAGAACCAGTTTTTTATAATTTATTTGAAACTTTAAAAAATGAAATGTCAGGAAATTATCCTGAATTAAAAAGAGCGGAATCTTTAATAAAAGAAACTTTAAAAATGGAAGAAGAAAAGTTTTTAGTTTTATTAGATCGTGGAATTAAAATATTGAATGATGAAATATCAAAAATAGATAAAGTTCTTCCTGGTGAAGTAGCATTTAAATTATATGATACTTATGGCTTTCCATTAGATCTTACTGAAGATATTTTAAGAAATAAATCTCTTTCTATTGATATAGAAAAATTTAATTCCCTAATGAAAGAAGGTAGAGAGCTTGCTAAAAAAAATTGGAAAGGTTCAGGAGATGCATTAGTTGAAGATATTTGGTTTGCTATTAGAGAAAAACTGGGTGCAACAGAATTTCTTGGCTACGAAACAAATAATGCCGAAGGTTCTGTTTTATCCTTGTTAAAAAATAATAAAGAAATTAATGAATTGAAATCAAATGATGAAGGAATGATTATTACAAATCAAACTCCATTTTATGGGGAGTCCGGAGGTCAAGTTGGTGACATCGGAGAAATGATCTCAGGAGATTTTAAATTTGAGGTTACAGATGTTCAAAAAAAATTAGGTGATCTTTATGTCCATTATGGAAAAGTAATAAATGGATCTATTAAAATAAAAGATCATGTTGAAATGAAAATTAATGAAGAGAGAAGAAATGATACGAAAGCATACCATTCTGCTACGCATTTATTACATGAGTCATTAAGAAGAGTTTTGGGTACACACGTAACACAGAAAGGTTCTTTAGTTGAACCTAGTAGATTGAGATTTGACTTTAGTCACATGAAACCTATCTCTAATGAAGAAATTGAAGAAATTGAAACATTTGTAAATTTAATGGTTACAAAAAAAACAGATGTTAAAACAAGACTGATGACACCTGATGAAGCTGTTGAAAATGGAGCTTTGGCATTATTTGGAGAAAAATATGGTGATGAAGTAAGAGTACTCTCAATGGGTGATGAAAATGGAAAATATTTTTCTACCGAACTTTGTGGCGGAACTCATGTAAAAAACACTGGTGATATTGGTAAATTTAAAATTGTCAGCCAGTCTTCAATAGCAGCTGGAGTAAGAAGAATTGAGGCTTTAAGAGACAAACAATTAGATGATTTTTTAAAAAATAAAGAAAAATTATCAAGTCTATCAGCAGAAAAGAATGATGAAATAATTAAAGATTTAAGTAAACAAATAATAAGTTTGGGTGGTAAACCAATTTTAGATCAATCAGATCAAAAATTATTAATAAAAAATTTAATTAAACAACTAGAAACTTTAACAGTTAATACAATTTTAATTGATGAAACAAAAAATAAAATTAAAGATGAGGAAATTAAAGGAATTAAAATAAGATTTCAATATGTTGAGGGTCTTCCACCAAAAGAATTAAGAAAATTAGTAGACGATGGAAAAAAAGAATTGGGAGAAGGTATAGTTGTTGTTTTTGCTAGCAAAGATGACAAAGTAGGAGTTGCAGTTGGAATAACAAATAAATTAATAGAAAAATTCGATGCAGTTAAATTTGTTAAAGCAAGTTCAGAAATTATTGGTGGACAAGGAGGTGGTGGAAGAAAAGATTTTGCTCAAGCTGGAGGTCAAGATAAGAGTAAAATTGATATAGCTTTTGAAAAAATTAAGACTTTAATTTAATTTTTTTTTTAAATTTTTATCTATTACATCTAAAAATTGGTTAGTTGTTAGAAACTTACTAGAAGGTCCAATCAATATTGCAAGGTCTTTAGTCATTGATCCATTTTCAACACTTTTAATGCAAACTTGCTCAAGTGTATTTGCAAATTTAATAAGTTCTTCGTTATTATCTAATTTACCTCTATGTGCCAATCCTCTTGTCCAAGCAAATATTGAAGCAATTGGATTTGTAGAAGTTTCTTTACCTTCTTGATGCATTCTATAATGCCTAGTTACTGTTCCGTGAGCAGCTTCAGCTTCCATTGTTCTTCCGTCTGGTGCCAGTAATACACTTGTCATTAGTCCAAGCGACCCGTATCCTTGAGCTACTGTATCTGACTGAACGTCTCCATCATAATTTTTACAAGCCCATATATATTTTCCACTCCATTTCATAGCGCTAGCAACCATGTCGTCAATTAGTCTATGCTCATATATAATATTTTTTTTTTCAAATTTTACTTTAAATTCATTTTCATAAATTTCCTGAAAAATATCTTTAAATCTACCATCATAGACTTTTAGAATTGTATTCTTAGTAGATAAGTAAACAGGCCAATTTTTAATTAATCCATAATTAAAGCAAGCTCTTGCAAAGTCTTCAATAGATTTATCTAAATTGTACATTGATAAAGCAACTCCAGCTCCAGGAAAATTATATACTTCATATTTTATTTCTTTTTTTTTATCTTCAGATGTCCATTTTATTTCCATTTTACCTTTTCCAGGAACTTTAAAATCAGTAGCCCTATATTGATCACCAAATGCATGTCTTCCAATAATTAAAGGATCAGTCCAGGATGGAACTAGTTTAGGTATATTTTTACAAATAATTGGTTCTCTAAAAACTGTACCACCTATTATATTTCTTATTGTTCCATTTGGTGATCTCCACATTTTTTTAAGATTGAACTCTTCAACTCTAATTTCGTCTGGTGTTATTGTGGCACATTTAATTCCTACACCATTTTTTTTAATTGCATTAGCACAGTCAATTGTAATTTGATCAGAGGTTTTGTCTCTGCTTTCCATCCCTAAATCGTAATATTCTATTCCTAAGTCTAGATAAGGAAGGATAAGTTTATTTTTGATAAATTTCCATATGACCCTAGTCATTTCGTCACCATCGAGCTCAACTATTGGGTTTTTAACCTTAATTTTGGACATTATATTAATTATATCTTATTAATTGAAATTATGTGGTTTATATACATATTAACCTAAAATTATCAATTATACGAATATGATTAATACTATTTTTCCAAAAATTCATTCTGAAGGCTACAAGTTTATTGTAATTTCTATTTTTATAACTCTTTTTTTACTATTTTTTTCAAAATTTTTAGCTTTTATTACTTTTGTACTAACCATTTGGGTTTACTACTTTTTCAGAGACCCTGAGAGAATATCAATTGATAATGAAAACTATCTAGTTAGCCCGGCGGATGGGTTGATAACTCAAATAAGCGAAGTTGACGGACCAAAAGAATTAAATTTAGAAAATAAAAAATTTAAAAGAGTAAGTATATTTATGAATGTATTTAATTGTCACGTAAATAGAATACCGTGTGATGGAAAAATATCAGAGATAGTTTATAAACCAGGAAAATTTTTGAACGCTTCATTAGATAAAGCTAGCGAACATAATGAAAGAAATTATATAAAAGTTATAAATAACAAAGGTGAAGAAATTATTATTGTACAAATTGCAGGTTTAGTTGCAAGAAGAATTGTTTGTGAATGTCATGAAAATCAAGATATTAAACAAGGAGAAAGAGTTGGCATGATAAGATTTGGAAGTAGAGTAGATATATATTATGAAAACTTTAACACTCTAGTAAAAGAAAAACAGAATACAACAGCTGGAGAAACATTAATAGCTAAAATTTAAATGAGTATTAACTTACAAAATAAAATTAAAGTAGTCTCTGAAAAAAATTCTCGTATTTTACTTCCAAATTTAATAACGATAATTGGAGTATGCATTGGTTTAAGTTCAATTAAATTTGCACTAGATAACAGGTTTGAATTATCCATAATAGCAATTTTATTTGCAGCAATAATGGATTCGCTTGATGGGAGAGTAGCTAGGTTGATTAAAGGAACTTCAAAAGTGGGTAAAGAATTAGATTCATTAACTGATGTAATTAGCTTTGGAGTTGCACCAGCTTTTATAATGTATTTTTGGCATCTTAATCAAATTGAAAAAATTGGTTGGTTACTATGTTTAATGTATGTTGTTTGTGTAGCATTAAGACTTGCTAGATTTAATATTACCTCAAACATAAATCATGAATGGAAAGATAATTTTTTTGAAGGAGTTCCTGCACCAGCAGGAGCAATCTTACTTTTAATGCCGTTAATTTTTGAAAAATCAAATATTTTTTCGATAATTGATAATACATATATAGTTTCTACTATGTTTATAATTGTACCATTATTAATGATAAGTAAAATACCAACTTATTCTTTTAAAAAAATAGTTATACCTAGAAAATCAACAGTTTTTCTATTATTTGGTATAGGTATTTTTATAGGACTGTTAATTATATATACATTTAAAACAGTTTTTATCTCTGGATTAATTTATATATTGTTAATTCCAGTGAGCATTATTCATTATAATAATATCAAGTCTAAAAATGACTTAGCTGATATTAATGAAGATGATCAAGAGGATATGCTATAAATGAAATCTAATGCAATCGTAGCACTTGCAGATTCCAATTATTTTGAATTATTAAATGAACTTATTTTATCAATTAAAAGTTTTCAGCAAAGCAAAGATATATCAATTTGTGTTTTAGATGCAGGTTTAACTGAAAGTCAGGTCTCAAAATTAAAAGATAAAGTAGATGAGATAAAAAAAGCTAATTGGGATATAGAGGTATCAAAATTTAAAGTAAAAGGAAAAGAATGGCTTAAAAGCCAAGTATCAAGGGCTTTTTTACCAGAATATTTCCCTAATTATGAAAAGTATCTTTGGATCGATTGTGATGCATGGGTAAATGATTGGTCTAGTGTTGAATTATATTTTAAAGCTTGTGATAATGGAAAATTAGGCATTACTCAAACAATAGGACCTGGTTATAAAATTTTATCCAAAGTAAAATGGTTATTTGGAAAAATAGCATTAATAAAATCTCAGAATTTTAAACATGCAAAAAAGTCTGGATTTTCAAATGCAATTTCTAGAAAATTAGCTTTTGCACCACATATAAATATTGGCGTTTTTTCATTACAAAAAAACTCTCCTTGTTGGAAGATATGGCAGGATAACTTAAGAATAGCTCTTAAAAAGGGAAATATTTTTGGTTCAGAAGGATTAGCTATAAACATATGTGTATATGTAAATAATATTAAAACTGAATTTTTACCTTTAAACTGCAATTGGATAGCAAGTAATTTATTACCAAAATTTGATGTAAAAAATCAAACTTTTGTTGAACCATATTTACCTAATACAAAAATTGGCATTATGCATTTAGCAGCAGGTTTATGGAAAAATAATAAAGATATGAGAGAGAATAAAGAAGTTGAAATAGATATTGAAACTGTAGATGGTAAAACTATTTCAAAAAGTTTAAGATTTCAGCAGAGTTAATATTTGAAAAAAAATAAAATTTCTAAAAACTGGATAAAAAGACAACATAGAGACATATATGTTAGAGAAGCACAAATACAAGGTTATAGATCAAGATCAGCTTTTAAATTAATTGAAATAGACAAAAAATATAAAATTTTTAGTAATAAAAAAACATTTTTGGATATAGGATCTACACCAGGAGGATGGTCTCAGGTAGCAAATAACAAAATTAAAAATGGTAAAATTTTATCTATAGATATAAATGAAATGCAGCCAATTAAAAATGTTAAATTTATTTTAGGTGATTTTACAGACGAAGAAATTAAAAAAAAAGTTATTAACTTTTTTGAGAGTAAAATAGATCTAATAGTTTCTGATATGGCACAAAATACTACAGGTAATAAAAATTTAGATTCATTAATTACAGGAGAATTATGTTTAGATGTATTAAATTTTACAAAAAATATAATTAAAAAAAATGGAATTTTTATTTCAAAAATATTTATGGGATCTAATTTTAAAGAAATAATAACTACATCTAAAAATATATTTAAAGATGTTAAAATTTATAAACCACATTCAAGTAGAAAAGAATCTAAAGAAAATTATATAATTTGTAAAAATTTAAAGTAATATCTTTTTAATTATTTAAGAATCATATATAAAGCTATATGGGTTCTATAAAAGAAGCATTAACATTCGATGATGTCACATTAAAGCCAAAATACTCTGAAGTTTTGCCATCTGAGGTTGAAACTAAAACACAATTATCTAAAAATTTAAGTTTAAAAATTCCAATATTATCATCTGCAATGGATACAGTTACAGAATCAAAAATGGCAATTGCTATTGCTGAATCTGGGGGGATAGGAGTTATTCATAGAAACTTAGATATTAAAAAACAAATTTTAGAAATTAAAAAAGTTAAAGCTAAAAAATTAATAGTTGGTGCCGCTATAGGAGCAGGTCCTAAAGAATTTAAAAGAGCAGAATTATTATTAAAAGAAGGAATTGATTTAATAGTAATAGATACTGCACACGGGCATAGTAAAAAAGTTGCAGAAATAATAAAAAAAGTCGTGAAAATTAAACCAAAAAAAACAACTATTTGTGCTGGTAATATAGCCACTGCAGAAGCTGCAAATTTTTTAATAAAATTAGGGGTCGACATAGTTAAAGTAGGAATAGGACCTGGGTCAATATGTACAACAAGATTGGTTGCAGGAATTGGAGTACCACAATTAAGCGCAATATTAGATGTAAAAAAAGGAATTAAGAAAAAAAATATATCAATTATTGCAGATGGAGGTATAAAATTTTCAGGAGATATAGCTAAAGCTTTGGCGGCAGGAGCAGATGCAGTCATGATAGGATCGATGCTTGCTGGAACTGTAGAGTCACCAGGTAATTTAATTAAAAAAAATGGAAAATTATTTAAAAACTTTAGAGGAATGGGATCGGTAGGAGCTATGAATAAAGGATCAGCAGATCGTTATTTCCAAAAAAAGTATAAAGATACTTCAAAATATGTTCCAGAGGGAGTAGAAGGTTTGGTAAAATTTAAAGGAAAAGTAAAGGATGTAATTTATAAATTAATTGGAGGACTTAAATCATCAATGGGATATTTGGGATCAAAAAAAATAATTAATCTTAGAGGTAAAGCTGACTTTGTAAAAATTACAAAAGCTGGATTTTATGAAAGTATGGTACATAATATTGATGAAATTAAAAAGGAAAGAAATTTATAATGAGTAAAATTAAAATAATTATATATACTTTTTTTTTATTTATAAATTTAGATTATCAAGCACAAAGTAAAGAAAATTTTTTAAATGATGCAGTAATACTTTATGAAAAAAATAAATATGATGAGTCAAAATTTTTACTACAGAGGAATATAGTATTTAATCCAAAAAATTATACTTCATATCTTTATTTAGCTAAAATTTATAAGCAAGAAAAAGATCTAAAAGAAATGGAAAAAAATTTGGATACTACCATTTTATTAGATCCTAAAAATGAAGAAGCATTATTTATGCTAATAGAGCTACAAATAGAAAGATCTAATTTTTCAGAGGTAAAAAAATTAAATAATAATTTTTTACAGGTATGTATTAATCTTTGTGATAAAAAAGATTTAATTTCTGAAAAAATAAAAAGCCTAGAACCAAAAAATGAGTCTAACTAATAATCTTGACACAATTCTGGTAATAGATTTTGGATCACAATTTACACAACTAATAGCTAGAAGAATTAGGGAAGCTGGTGTTTTTTCAGAAATAATTAAATATAAAAATTTAAATAAGTTTTTAAGTAATAAAAATATAAAAGGTATTATTCTCTCTGGTGGTCCACTTAATGTAAATACCAAAAAAATTAAAATAAATAAAAAAATTTTTAATTTGAATATTCCAATACTCGGTATTTGTTTTGGCCATCAAATTATTTCAAAAATTTTTGGAGGAAAAGTTAAACAGGCAAAATATAGAGAATTTGGAAATGCTGAAATAAAAAAAAAGATGAAAAGTCCATTAACAAAAAATTTTTTTACGAAAAATAAAAATAATGTTTGGATGAGTCATTCTGATATTGTATATAAAGTACCTAAAAATTTTAAAGTAATTGCTTCAAGTAAAAATTCTAAATTTGCAATAATTGGAAATTTAATAAAAAAAATTTATGGTGTTCAATTTCATCCAGAAGTTAGCCATACTGTAAATGGAAAAATTATTATAAAAAATTTTTTATTTAATATTTGTAAGATTAAAAAAAATTGGTTGCCAAAGAACCAAAAAATAAATCTGATTAACGAAATTAAAAAACAGGTAGGTAATAATAAAGTTGTTTGTGGTTTATCAGGAGGCGTAGATAGTAGTGTAGTTGCCTTAATATTAAATAAGGCTATAGGTAAAAATCTTACATGCATTTTTGTAAATAATGGACTTCTTAGAAAAAATGAAGCTAAGCAAGTACTTACAGATTTTAAAAAGAAACTAAATATAAACCTGGTTTACGTAAATGCAGAAAAACAATTTTTAAAAAAACTTTACAATGTAAAAGATCCTGAAAAAAAAAGAAAAATTATTGGAAATTTATTCATTAAAATTTTTGAAAAATATTCAAAAAAAATTAAGAAAGTTAAATTTTTAGCACAGGGAACGTTGTATCCTGATTTAATCGAAAGCAAATCGGTAACGGGAAGCACAACATCAAAAATTAAATCCCATCATAATGTTGGTGGCCTCCCAAAAAAAATGAAATTAGAATTATTAGAGCCTTTAAAATTTTTGTTTAAAGATGAGGTAAGAAAACTAGGTTTAGAATTGAAACTTCCAAAAGAAATACTTTTAAGACATCCGTTCCCTGGACCTGGATTAGCAATAAGAATTCCAGGTCAGGTCACAAATGAAAAAATTAAAATTTTAAAAGAAGCTGATTATTATTTTATAGATTTACTTAAAAAAAATAATTTATATCACAAAATATGGCAAGCTTATGCAGCATTACTACCAGTCAAAACAGTTGGTGTTATGGGAGATAATAGAACATATGAATATATTTGTCTTTTAAGAGCAATTACATCACAAGATGGTATGACTGCTGATTTTTTTAATTTTGACAAAAAATTTCAGCAAATTATTTCTAATAAAATTATTAATAATATTAGAGGTATAAATAGGGTAGTTTATGATATTACTTCTAAACCACCTAGTACCATTGAATTGGAGTAGAAAAGTTATTAATCTATGGAATTAAAATGAAAAAAAAAATTATTAAAATTATTAGAAAAAAAAACAGAAATAAAATTGTTTGCTTGACTGCATATTCAAAAAACATAGCTTCAATTTTAGATAAACACTGTGATATAATTCTTGTAGGAGACTCTCTGGGTTCAGTTTTATATAATTATAAATCAACACGACAAGTTACTATTAATACAATGATTGAACATTCTAAGAGTGTTAGATTAGGTATTAAAAAAAGTTTAATGGTTGTCGATATGCCGTACAATACATATAAGAATAAAAATGAAGCATTAAGTAATGCTAAAAAAATTATTAAGAAAACTAGATGTGATGCAGTTAAGCTTGAAGGTGGAAAAAATATTAGCAATATAATTAAACACTTAATTAAAAATAAAATTGCAGTAATGGGGCATATAGGGCTTTTGCCTCAATATGAAACTGGTAAATTTAGATTTAAAGGAACAAGTAAAAATATAAAAGAGAGAAATAAAATTTTAAATGATGCAGTAGCATTAGATAACGCAGGAGTTTTTTCGATTGTTCTTGAATGTATTGAAACATCACTTTCAAAAAAAATTACAAAAAAAATTAAAATACCTACTATTGGTATAGGTGCGTCAGCATACTGCGATGGGCAAATTTTAGTTACAGATGATTTAATAGGATTAAATTTAATTAATGCAAGATTTGTTAAAAAATATGCAAAAATAGATAAAGTTATTGATAATGCTGTTTTAAGATTTAAAAAAGATGTAAAAAAAAATATCTTTCCAAGTAAAAATCAATCTTACTAGATTTTATTTTATAATCTCATTAACTTTTTTGCTGATAAAGCTAATTTGTTTTGAATTTAAAGATAAACTTGAAGGTAAATATAGCCCATATTTTGATAAATATTCAGAATTTGGATATTTTTCTCCTTTAAATAGACCCATTTTCCTTAATATAGTTTGTTTATGCATCGGCCAAAAAAAAGGCCTGGTTTGAATACCATATTTATTTAATCTTTTAGCTAAAGTTTTTGCACTAATATTATTTTTAATAACCAAACCCACTACCCAATATATATTTTTTGCAAAAGAGCATACTGGTTTAAGAATTTGAATATTTTTATTTATACACAATTTTTTATAATATTGTTTACCAATATATTCTCTTCTTTTAACAATTTTTTTTATTCTTTTTAGTTGGCTTAAACCTAAGGCTGCCTGGATATTAGATATCCTGTAGTTCCATCCAAGATCGTCATGGTTAAACCTATCTTTAACACCAAAGCATAAATTTCTTAAACTTTTACATTTTTGATAAATTTTTGGATTATTTGTAGAAATCATTCCACCTTCTCCAGTAGTAATTTGTTTATTAGCATAAAAACTAAAAGTACTAATATCACCAAAGGAACCACACATTTTATTTTTATATTTTTGACCAATTACTTCAGCTGCATCTTCAATTAAAAAAATTTTATATTTTTTACATATTTTTATAATTTTATCGATATCTACTGGAAAATTATAAATGTGAGTTGCAATTATAGCTCTAGTTTTTTTAGTAATTTTTTTTTCAATATCATCAATTTTCATATTCCAATTTTCTTTTTCACAGTCAATAAGCACAGGTTTGGCGTTTTGTCTTATGACAGCTAGAGCATTTGAAATTATTGTAAAATTAGGAATAATAACTTCATCTCCTTTTTTAATATCTAAAGCTTTTATAGCAATTTCAAGTGCAGCAGTTCCATTTGAAACAGCCGTAGAATATTTTCTGTTAATTAGTTTAGAGAAATTTTTTTCGAAAGATTTAACCTCAGGACCATCAGACGAAATCCATCCACGTTTTAGAGATCTTAAAATCTCAGTAATATCTTTTTTTTCAATAAGTGGTTTATTTACTGGTATAAACTCATATTTTTTTGATTTTAATTTTTTTTTCATTTATTTCATTAAATTTTACTTTATCTTTATTAGAAACATAAGGACCTTGTTTTATTTCTATCATTTCGACTTCTTTTATAATTTTAAATCCATGCGCTCCATGCACTAAGTAAATTATTTCATTTGGATATAATTTTATGCTAAATAAATATTTTTGCTTATTATCGTAAAAATCAACCCTTAGAATTCCTTTCAGTAAAATAATAACCTCACTTGTTATAAAAATTTTAGATATTCTTTTTTTATGACTATGTGGTTTTATAATATAATTTTTACCATGTTTCATATAACCAATTTGTTGGTTAGCATTGTTATTGGTAAAAAAAGAAATACCTTTTTTTTTCCTATAACCCTTTTTAACAATTAGGGCGAACATTTTCTTTTTATGAAAAATTTTTTTAATCATTTATTTTTTTTTTTAAACTATTTTATCTTCTATTTAACAGACTTATAAATATTCTTACTATATAATTTGATCCTAATTTTAAAAACCTAAATAAACTAGTTGCTGTTTTGCTCATACCCTCAACATCTTTTGGATGAGTATATGAAATTTCGTCAATTTTTGCCCCTCTTTTATTTAAACTATGTAAATACTCAATAAAGAATTCTCCATGTCCATAGCAAATAGGTGTAGAAATATTTAGTGTTTCTCTATTCATTAAAAAAACACCACTTGTATAGTCTTTAATTTTACTACCCAGAACTAGTCTACAAATTATATTTATAATTTTGCTAGATAAAATTCTAGCTTTAGATCTTGTATCTTTGCCACCATCAACAAATCTTGATAATATTACAAGATCATTGCTTTCAAGTGATTTTAACATATCTGGAACTTTATCAATTAATTCTGGCATATTAGAATCAAACCAACCAATAATTTCTCCATTAGTATTTATTAAACCGAGTAAGAATGCTGAAGATAATCCTCTGTTACTTCTACGTAAAAGTTTAATTTTAGGATCATTTATTTTTTCAATTATATCACAAGTACCGTCATTTGAATTATCGTCAACAATAACTATTTCAACATTTTCAATACTTGTTAGAATTTTTTTTATTGTATCTTCTATTATATAAGCTTCATTATAGGTTGATAAAATTATAGAGATTTTTTTACTCATTATACTTTTTTAATTCATGGTCCATCATTATCTTTATTAAATTTTTTAGCTTTGTTTTATTTCTATTATAACCAAAATGTTTTTTAGCTTTATTTGTATTTCCTTTAAGAATTCCAGTTTTAGAAATTCTAAGTAGTTTTTTATCTGTTTTTGTGTATTTTTTATAATTTAATCCAACGTAATCAAAACAATTCTTAACAAAATACTCAACAGTATGTACTTCGCCAGTTCCTATTATATAAAAATCTGGTTTTTTTTGCTGCATAATTTTCCACGCAGCTTCTACATAATCTTTAGCATAACCCCAATCAATTTTAGCTGACATATCACCAAGCATTAGATATTTTTTCTTTTTATATAAAATTTGACATACTCCATGAACAATTTTTTGAGTTACATATTCTTTACCTCTCCTTGGTGACTCATGGTTATAAAATATGGCTCCACAGTTAAACATTTTATAAATTCTGTTATACATCTTGCATGCATTTTGAGCAGTATCTTTACCTAATGCATAAATACTATTAGGATCAGTTATTGTTTTTTCATCTTGAATATTTTTTTTATTAAGTCCAAAAATATTTGAAGATATTGGTTGAAAATATTTGATTTTACGTTTTTTTAATATTTCAAGAATTTCAATTACAGATAAAGCAGTAACTTTAAAAGAGTATGAAGGAATATCGTAACTCCATCCTACATGATCTTGATCTGCAAAATTATATAATTCTATAGGTTTTACTTTATCAATTATATTTGAAATTGATCCAATATCTAAAAGATCTCCTTTATGTAAAAATAGCTTTCGATTATAAATTTTTTTATTTTCGATAAGATGATTAATATTTTTTGTATTTCCAGTTGCTGATTTTCTTATTAATCCATGAACTTCATAATTTTTTTTTAATAATAGTTCAATTAAATAAGACCCATCTTGTCCAGTAGATCCAAGTACAAGCGCTTTTTTTTTCATTTTTTATTTATAACGTCAAAATGAGAATTTTAAAGAATTAATTTGATATAAGAACAATTATTTAAGTATTTTATATATTTTTATATATTTTAAACTAAAAAATCTTTTTTTAGAAAATTTGCTAAATAAAATTTAAAAGATATAAATAGGAAATGATTATTTATCAAATAGATAGTAGTGCTAGAAAAAAAGGTTCTACCTCAAGAGAATTGGCAAAAAAGCTTTTAAATAAAATTAAAAAACCTGAAGATAAAGTTATTTATAGAGATCTGGATGATGAAATGCTTTTTGTAGCTGGACTTACAGAGTCGGGAATGTCGATACCTGAAAAAGAAAGAACAGATCAGCATAAAAAGATGTTTGAACTCTCAGACAAATTAGTAAAAGAATTAAAAGATAGTGATATTATAATAATTTCAACGCCAATATATAACTTTGGTCCACCCGCAACATTAAAAGCTTGGTCAGACCTTGCGGCAAGAGTAAAATCTACATTTAAATATTCTTCAGATGGTAAACAAATAGGACTTTTAGAAAGTAAAAAAGTTTATTTAGTAATTACTTCGGGAGGGACAAGAATTGATAGCAAAGATGATTTTTTAACTCCATGGTTAAAACATGTATTGAATTTTTTTGGGATAAAAAATATTAAAGTTATTTCTGCAGATCAAATGTCAATTGATTACGAGGGATCAATTAAAAAAGCTGAAGAAGAAATTAATAAAATTACTTAAAATTATTTTTTATTAGGTTTATTAAAAACAATCAGTATTACTCCAACAATAATTATTGTACCACCTATAAATAATTCTTTTGTGGGCTCTTCTCCTAAAATAAAAATTGCAGCCAATAGACCAGTAGGAGGTATACCCATTGTGACTATAGGTAAAACTTTGTACAATGGATTATTTTTTAAAACGTAATAAAAACAACCATAAGTTATAGGTTGCATAATAAATCCTAAATATATTGCAATCATCCAGCTTTCGAAACTTGCTTCTTTAAAGTAGTTAATTGTATTTCCATCAAAAATAGCCGAAAGTCCTATTAATATTGGACCTGAAAATAATCCTAGCCAAGCAACAAGTGCTAATGGATTTATTTCTTTACTTAGTGGTTTTACCAAAACTTGCCCTAAAGCCCATACAGCAGATCCAATAATTGTTAACGTTATTCCTAAAAATTTTCCATCTAGATTAGGAGAGCCAGTTAAAATATAAACACCGACAAAAGCTATACTTATTCCTATTAAGCTTCTTATAGTTGGTTTTTCTTTAAGCATAAAATATGCAAAAATAACTCCAAAAGGAACTTCTGTTTGAACTAGCAAAACTGCAGCAGACGCATCTATTAAACTTAAACCAGTATAGGTAATACTATATTGTATTGTATTTGCTATTAATGAGACGAAAAAAATTTGTTTAAGAAATTCTCGAGGTATTGGAAACCACCAAATTAAAAGAGATGCTACAAAAGTAAACCTCAAACCCATTAATAAAAGAGGAGGTAAATACTCCATAGCTGGCTTTGCAATAACAAAACCAAAACCTAAAAAGATTGGAACTAAAGCTGCAATTAAAGAATCTCGAAGAGTCAAATATTTAGTTTTCTTTTTAAATGTCTTAATTTCCCTTCGGTACTATCAAAATCTATATAACACCCTTGTAAAAATCTTTTTCCTTCACTTGGGTCAAATTTTGTTCTTCCGTGTAAAATTCTATAATTATCCATCATTAAAAGATCTTTTGGGATTAATTTGAACTCTATTCTATATTTTTTTGAGTTATATAAGTCTGATAATTTTTTACGTGCTTTATAATATAGATCTAGTTTATCTTTTTCTAACACAGGTACGTAGTCTAGTCGTGGACTAAATCTTACTTGTTTAAATTCTTTATATTCATTTAGGTGAATTAATTCTGAACAATCCTCTAAAACAACATTTTTATCTGTAAATTTAAATCTAACTTTTACTTCAGAGAGAATTTTGTATGCTTCAGGATCCTCTTTTTTTAAATCTTCTGTAACAGTATAACCATCAACAAGTGTTGAAAAACCACCCTTAACTTCATTCTCAATACAATGTAATAATTGAATACAAGGAACTGGATTTCTATAAGGGTTATCAGTGTGTGGGCTTAAATGTAAAGTAGTATAAGCTAAATCATTTGGATTTGATTTAGATTTAACATTAAAATGTTCACCAAAATTAGTTCTTCTCACACTACCGATGGAATTTGCAAATTTAACAATATAATTGTTTTCAGTTGGAACATTTTTAATAATTGCAAAACCAAATTGATAAAAAGAAACTAATAAATCATACATTTCTCTTGTCTCAAAAAAATCTTCTTTATATTCAAATTTTTTTGGATTTGACAAATTTGAGTCCCACTTCATTTTAATTATATTTTTAACAATATCTTTATCTGATAATTCTTCTTTGATTTTACTAATATTAAATTTTGAAAAAATTCCATCGTTAAACTCTAATTCAAGATATTCACCAACTATTTTAGCTTTTTTAATATGTATATCACTATTCATAGATGAGGGATCAAATAGTCTTTGTTGTGTACCTTTATCTAAAAATTCTTTTTCGTTTAACCTTTCCCTTAACCAAAAAGGATGAATTTCTATAGAAGAAGATGATTTTGTAAAAAAAATTTTTTGATTATCTTTAATTTCTAGCTTCAAAATATTACCATTTATTAAAATAAAAATTATATAACATTGTAATAAATTTAATTTTAGGTCAAGTTATTTGTAAAATGTATAAACATAATATAATTTAAAATAATGAATTTAATCAACATTTAGGAGTATTTATGAAAATAGGTTTTATAGGATTGGGCAATGTTGGAGCAAAACTTGCTGGAAGTCTATTGCGTAATAATTTTGATTTAACTGTAATAGATATAGATAAAAATATAACTAAAGATTTTGCCTCAAGAGGAGCTAAAATTTCAAATTCTCCAAAAGAATTAGCAGAAGAAGTTGATTTAATAATTACATGTTTGCCATCACCATTAATTTGTTCTGAAGTAATGGAGTCCAAAGATGGTTTGATTGAGGGAATTTCTAAAAATAAAATCTGGCTTGAAATGAGTACAACTGATGAGTCTGAAATTAAAAGATTATCTAAATTAGTAACAGCAAAAGGTGCAATACCTCTTGATGGACCAGTTAGTGGAGGATGCCACAGAGCTGCAACAGGAAATATTGCAATATTTGTAGGTGGAGAGAAAAATAGTTTTAAAAAAATATTGCCAGCTTTAACCACAATGGGAAGAAAAGTTTTATATACTGGAGATTTAGGTTCAGCTACAGTTCTTAAAGTAATTACAAATTATTTAGCCTCTGTACATTTGGTTGCTTTGGGAGAAGCGTGGACTGTTGCAAAAAAATCTAACTTAGATTTAGCCAAAGTTTATAAGGGTATTGAAGTTTCTTCTGGTAATTCATTTGTTCATGAAACTGAAAGCCAAGTTATTTTAAACGGCTCTTATAATATAAACTTTACAATGGATTTAGTTGTTAAAGATACTAGTTTATTTGATAATTTGGCAAATAAGTTAAATGCTCCATTAGAAATTTCTCCATTAATAGTAAAAATATTTAAAGATGGTCAAAAAAAATATGGTTCAAGAGCATGGTCTTCTATGATTGTTAAAAGAATGGAAGATCTAAACAAAATAAATTTTAGAGCAGATGGTTTTCCTGTTGAATTAAAGGATAATGAACCTGAAGAAAAAGGTCATGAAATATAATTAATATGATAATAATCTGATTTAAAATGCTAGATAAAAAAAACTTTTATATTAATGGTAAGTGGGTTTCGCCAGTTATTCGAAATGATTTTGAGGTAATTAATCCTTCTAATGAAGATGTTTTTGCGGTTATTTCTTTAGGGTCAAAAAAAGATACTGATATTGCAGTACAAGCTGCTAAGAAAGCTTTTTTAAAATGGAAAGAAACTTCAAAAGAAAAAAGGATAAATCTCTTAGAAAAATTACTTAAAATTTACAAAAAAAGATTTGATGAAATGTCTGAGGCAATTTCTATGGAAATGGGAGCTCCCATTGATTGGGCTTCATCTGTTCAAACAGCCTCTGGTCAATCGCATTTAGAGGATTTTATATTAAGGTTAAAAAATTTTAAATTTGAAGAGCATTTTGACTCAAAATCAAATAATTACATAACTTATGAACCAATTGGTGTATGTGGTTTAATTACACCATGGAATTGGCCAATTAATCAAATAGCTCTTAAAGTTATTCCTGCTTTAGCAACTGGATGCACAATGATCCTTAAACCTTCAGAAATTTCACCTATTTCAGCAATGCTGTTTGCCGAGATGATAGATGAGTCTGGTTTTCCAGAAGGTGTGTTTAACTTAATAAATGGCAATGGTACAGGAGTCGGTACTGATTTATCTAGTCATCCTGATATTGATATGATCTCTTTTACTGGATCAACAAGGGCCGGAAGATTAATTTCAAAAAATGCAGCAGAAACAATTAAAAGAGTATGCCTAGAACTTGGCGGCAAAGGTGGAAACATAGTTTTTGCAGACTCTTATACAAACGCTGTAAGAGATGGAATAAGAAATGTTATGAGTAATTCTGGACAATCATGTGATGCTCCAACAAGAATGTTAGTTGAAAAATCTATTTATCCAAGAGCTGTTAAAGAGGCAGTAGATGAAGCAAATAATATAAAAGTTGATGTAGCATCAAAAAAAGGAGATCATATTGGTCCTGTAGTTTCAAAAACACAATATGACAAAATTATTGATTTAATTAAAAGTGGAATAGATGAGGGTGCTACGTTATCAGCTGGTGGCCCAGAGTCTCCCAACGAACTTAATAAAGGGTATTTTATTAAACCTACTATTTTTACTAATGTAAGTAATGATATGAGAATTGCAAAAGAAGAAATATTTGGACCAGTTCTTTCTATTATACCTTTTGAATCTGAAGATGAGGCTATAGCTATTGTAAATGATACTTCTTATGGACTTGGAAATTATTTACAAACTGAAGATAAAGAAAAAGCTCATCGTGTTGCTAAAAAATTAAGATCTGGATGTGTCTATATAAATGGTAATGCACCAGATGCAGGAACGCCTTTTGGAGGGTATCAACAATCTGGTAATGGAAGAGAGGGTGGTAATTGGGGACTAGAGGAATACCTAGAGGTTAAAACAATTACAGGTTGGAGATAATTTATGAATGAGTTGAACTATAATGAAAAAAAAAAGTATTTTAATTTTCTAAATAATTTAGCAAAAAAATTAACGAGAGTTTATTTTAAAAAACTTCAAGGTTCATTTAAAGTTGATAATAAATTAAAAAAAAAAGGAAAATATGATCCTGTTACAAATATCGATAGAGCTTTTGAAAAATTTATCAGAAAAGAAATAAATAATAAATTTCCTTCTCACCAAATTATCGGAGAAGAATTTTCAAATAAAAAAACTAAAAGTGAATTTTCATGGATTATTGACCCAATAGATGGAACTAGATCGTTTGTAATAGGAAACCCAACTTGGAGTAATTTAATTAGTTTAAATTATAAATCGAAGCCAATTTTTGGTTTGGCAAATTTTCCAGTTCTTGGAAAATATTATATATCAGGAATTAAAAATTCTTATGTTATTGAAAATAATAAAAGAAAAAAAATTAAAGTTAATTCAAAACAAAAAATTAAGTTAATTAAAGTAGCTGGAGGTTTTCATGGATATATATCCTTAAAAAATCAGTTAAAAATTCCAAAAGTTTTAAAATTAATGAACTTTCCATGTTCTGATGCGTTAAGTTACTGCCATTTAGCTGAAGGTAGACTGGATGTTGTATTACAATGTGCTAATAAAATTTGGGATATACATCCTTTAATTCCAATAATAAAGAACGCAGGTGGAAAAATAAATACTTGGAATAAAGATGATGCAGTGAAAGCAGGAAATATATTGGTTAGTTCAAATATCAAAATTCATAATTATATACTAAAATTATTAAAACCAGTTTCGAGAATATAATTGTGTCTACACACCTTATACATCGTGGTCTTGCTAAGAATAAATTTAAAGAAAATACTATAAATTCATTCAAATATTGTTTTAATAAAAACTTTGGTATTGAAACTGATTTGCATTGTACTTTAGATAATAAAATTGTTTGTTTTCATGATTTTAACTTAAAAGCTAAATTTAAGGTTAATAAGTATATTTCTAAAATCAATTATAATGATTTAAAAACAATAAGTAATCAATTTAGAACACCTATACCTTTGTTAAATGAATTAATTAAAATTTCAAAAAATAAATACTATTTAATGCTAGAAATTAAACCATTATTTTCTAAATTAAATTTAATTAAACTTTTAAAGGAAATAAAAAATTTAAAACAATATTCGATTACTTCTTTTAAAGAGAAAAACCTTATTGATATTTATAAAATTAATAAAAAAATAAATTTAGGATTACTTATTCCTTCAACATGGTCAATAGAAAAAATTAAAAAAAAATCAAAACTAAAACATGTAAAATTTTTAGTACTTGAGAAAAAATTTTTATCCACCAAAAAATTAGATAAAATTAATAAAGAGATTTATTATTATACTGTAAAATCGAAAAAATTATTTGTTAAATATAAATCTAAAAATTTAATTTTTGAGAATTTATAATATTATTTTTTTAAGAAATTTAATCTTCCTATAATTTCATCTCTATCAATATAATAGCCTTGTAAATGTCGATGTCCTGAATTTGGATTAAAAGCGGTTCTTCCATGAAGAGCTCTTCTATTATTAAAAGAAAAAATATCACCTGGCTCTAATCTAAATTTAATTTGAAATTTGTTATCATGCAAAAGATTACCAAATCTATGGTGAGCTTTATAAACCTTATCCATAACATCAGGATGACAATCTAGTGCATCCATAGTAGCGACACTAAATCTTATATCATTATAATCACCCTCTTTTGTTAAAGAAATTGCTGTAGCATGAAATCCTCTAATAGATTCTTGAGTATAATCTTTATCTCTAAACTTAAGTGGGATACTAACTAATGTGTCAAAGATATCTTTTTCGTTTTTTCTTAAATAATCAGCAACAGCAAAACCATCTACAGCCGAAGAGTCCCCACCTTCTGCTGAGTTTATTAAGCAATGAAGAAATTGATATCCTGGAGGGGTTTCAAACCAAGGTAAATCCATATGATTTCTTAGAGCGTGTGCTGTATATGCAGAATTATTAGGTTTAGGAATATTTATTACTTCAAAAGGAGTTTTAAAAAAAGTTTCTCTAGTATGACTTATTCTATTCAATACTGGAAATGCTGATTCTTTTTCAATTGGAGTATTTTTAACAATTGCAATACCTTTATAGTGTAAAAGTTCTAACCATTTAATTAGTCCTTCTTTTGTATTTAAAATTTCATCATGATCAATACTTATAGATTTTAAATTATTTTCTAACGAACTATCCCATAATTGAAAAGGTGAAATATATTTTTGTTTGTTTTTAATTGTATAGCAATTTTCTCTAAGCCATTTTGGATCATAATAACTGGTATGATTTCCCTCACTCCATTCTACAACCAATTTACCTTCTTCATTTATTTTTGATTTTTTCGCTTCTATTTCTTGAGATACTTGAAGAATATTAAACATTCTATGATTTGAATCTTTATCATGTGCTGTTGGGCAGTTATCTCTTAACCAAAGATAATTAAAATTACTTTCTTCGCCATCACTCCAACTTATCTTTAAAGATGTTTTAGTTTTTTTTATTTTTGAAATATTTAACATTTACCTATGCTTATTTAGATTTTAGCATTTTTCAATGCACTTAATAGTTGTATTATATAAAAAGATAACTTGTCTTTTATCTTTATCCATTATTAAATTACGACATTAAAACTTAACTTAAGGAGATAATTCTATGAAGTTTTTAAAGAAATTAGTTCTTTCTGCTTTCTTTATTTCTGCAATATCATTAGTGAATACTAGTGCGAATGCAGCTTGTAAAGCAAGATTGGGAGATTTCGATTGGAGTAGTGCCAACATCCATACTGCTATAGCAGATTTTATTCTTACAAATGGATATGGTTGCCAAGTTGAAGTTACAAAAGGTAGTACTACACCTATTATGGCTGCTCATTATGACGGTCAATTAGATGTTATAACTGAAGTTTGGTACGACAATATTATTGCTAACTATGAGCCTCATGAACAAGCAGGCACTATCAAAAATATTGGCGTTAACACACCAGACTCGCAGCAAGCTTTCTATGTAGATAAGACAACAGCTGATAAATATAATTTAAAATCAGTTGAAGATATGAAAGATCCAAAAATAGCAGCGCTATTTAAAGATCCAGAAGATCCTTCAAAAGGTAGAATGACTAGCTGTATTTCAGGTTGGACTTGTTACACTGTAAACTTGGTTAAACAAATTGAATATGGTTTAGACAAATACTATACAAATTTTGACCCAGGTTCTGGAGGAGCATTAGATGCTGCAATAGCAGGTGCTTTCGCTAAGAAAAAACCTATCTTTACTTACTATTGGGCTCCAACTGGATTAATGGGTAAAGTTGATCTAGTTAGATTAAAAGAACCTAAATTTGATTCTGACTGTTGGAATAGTATGTCAGCAGTTGTTGAAGATATCAAAGCAAACGGTCCAGATGCTTACAAAAAAAGTTGTGCATGTGAATATAGAGATATGGCTCTAACAAAATCTGTTTTAACTACATGGGCAAAAGCTCATCCAAAAGAAACGGAATTTTTAGAGAAATATACTATTCCTACAGCTACAGTTAACAAAATGTTAGCCTTCTACGAAGACGAGTCAGATGGTGATATGGAATTAACTGCTAAAGAGTTTTTAAAAACTGAAAGTATGTGGAAAAGTTGGGTACCAGCAGACGTTGCTAAAAAAGTTAGCGCTGCATTATAATCCAACAATTTTAATAATTATGAAAGAGCCCTTCGGGGCTCTTTCTTTTAATAGTGGCTTAATAAAATAAATGAATTCATTAATAAAAAAAAATAAAAAACTAATATTTAATTTAGGTCTTTTACTTATTTTTATTTGGTTATTAGTAATTAGTTATAGCTCTTCTAAAAGAAAACCTGAAAATGTAGGTGAATTATTGACTGACTTTTCATGGCTTGGAAAATGGCCTAAGTGGCTAGATCTTCCTTTAATGAAATGGATTAATATAGGATTTAAAAATCTAAACGAGAATTATGGATATATATTTGAAGCAATTAATAATTTTTTGCTTTATTTGTTAATCTCGTTGAAAAATTTTTTAATACAGGCTCCTTGGCCAGCTGTAGTTCTAGGAGTTACATTAATTGCATATTTTGCAAGTGGTAGAAAAATAGGGACTACTGTTTTTGTTGGAGTTTGTACTTTTTTTATTGGATTTTTACATCCAATATTCTGGCAAAAAGCAATAGAAACAACAGCTATAATGGTAATAAGTATTTTTTTATGTCTTATTTTTGGACTACCAATTGGAATTTTAATGTCTAGAGCAGAAAGAATAAGAAATAAAATACTTCCAATATTAGATTTGATGCAAACTATACCTGCATTCGTTTATTTAATTCCAGGTATAATGCTATTTGGTTTAGGAGCCGTTCCTGCAATAATTGCAACTTTTATTTATGCCGTACCTCCATTAGTAAGATTGACTGATTTAGGTATTAGACTGGTAGATAAAGAAGTAATTGAGGCTGCTGATGCTTTTGGTGCTAGTAGAAAACAAAAACTATGGGGTGTTCAAATGCCCTTAGCTTTACCAAATATAATGCAGGGTATTAACCAATGTACAATGATGGCATTATCAATGGTTGTTATTGCTTCTATGATAGGAACAAGAGGATTAGGGGATGAAGTACTTTTGGGATTACAACAACTTAATGTAGGAAGGGCAGCAGAGGCTGGTATTGCAATTGTGTTATTAGCCATTGTTCTTGATAGAATAACACAATCTTATGGAGAAACTTTGCAACAAAGGCAATCTCCTGTTAAAAAGGATAAAAATAATGTCTAAAATAGAAATCAATAATATTTATAAAATTTTTGGAAATAATCCAAAATCAGTAATGCAAATGGTAAGAGATGGAGCTACTAAAGAGGAAGTTCTTGAGAAAACTGGACATACTGTCGGACTAGATAATGTATCTTTAAAAATTGAAGAAGGTGAAACATTTGTTTGTATGGGGCTTTCAGGATCTGGTAAATCAACTTTAATAAGACATTTAAATAGATTAATTGATCCAACAGATGGAGAGGTTTTAGTAGAAGGTACAAATGTAATGTCTCTTAATAATCAAGAGTTGATAGATTTCAGAAGACATAAAATGAGTATGGTATTTCAAAGATTTGGCTTGTTTCCTCATAAAACTGTAATTCAAAATGTTGGGTATGGTTTAGAAATGCAAGGAAAACAAGATCAAGAAAGAAATAAAATTGCAATGGAAAAAATTGAAGCTGTGGGTTTAAATGGTTTTGAACATCAATATCCAAATCAATTATCTGGAGGTATGCAACAACGTGTTGGATTAGCAAGAGCACTAGCAACAGATACAGATATAATGTTAATGGATGAAGCATTTAGTGCGTTAGATCCTCTAATAAGAAGTGATATGCAAAAACAATTAATAGATCTTCAGTCTCAGTTAAAAAAAACAATTGTATTTATTACTCACGATTTAGATGAGTCTTTAAGATTAGGAGATCATATTGGTATATTAAATGCTGGAAAATTAGTTCAAGTTGGAACCCCAGTTGATATAGTTATGAATCCCGCTGATGAGTATGTTACAGCTTTTGTAAAAGATGTGAATAGAGCAAAAGTATTAAAGGCTAAAGTAATTATGACTCCTGCTAATGGAGCTCAGCCAACAGGAAGTTCTAGACTTAAGGTTCATGAAGATCAATTTTTAGAAGAATTTTTACCAAAAATTGTTTTAAAAGATATTGTTGTTGAGGTCGTTGATAAAGCTGGAAACATAAAAGGTTATATTACTGATAAGGAATTGCAAAAATCTTTATCTAAATAATGCTTAATGGCCTTAAATTCTTTAAAGAATAAAAAAATAATTATATCTGCAGGAGCATCTGGAATTGGTTTAGCGACAGCTAAAATCTGCCTTTCTAGAGGTGCATATGTTTATATTTGCGATATTGATATTAACTCTATTAATAAATTAAATAAACATCCTTTAAAAAATAAAAGATTATTTACTTACAATTGTGATGCTTCAAAAGAAAATGAAGTTATTAATTTTTTTAAAAAAATAAAAAAAAAAACTAAAAAAATTGATGGATTGATAAATAATGTTGGTATAGCAGGACCGACTGGAACATTAGATAAATTAAAATCTAAAGATTGGGAAAAAACTATACAAGTCGATATTAATAGTCACTTTTATTTTACTAAATTATCAATTCCAATGATTAAAAAATCAAAAAATGGTTCTATTATTAATATTTCATCAACTGCAGGTATACTTGGCTTCCCATTACGTACACCTTATGCAGCTAGTAAATGGGCAATTGTTGGTATTACAAAATCTTTGGCAATGGAACTTGGAAAATTTAATATAAGAGTTAATGCTGTATGTCCTGGAACAATTAAAGGGAGCAGAATGAAAAGGGTTATTAAAGAAAAAGCAAAATTTATGAAAAAAAATCCAAAAAATATAGAGAGAGATTTTATTTCAATGAGTTCTATGAAAAAATGGATTTTAGAAGAAGATATAGGAAAAATGTGTGCATTTTTAATATCAGAAGATTCAAGCAAAGTATCAGGACAAGTGATAGCTGTTGATGGTCACACTGAAAGAAATGATTAGCTATTTAATTTTATAATTGACTAATCAATTCAGCTGCTATTTTTTTTGATTTCCCAGAGTATCTTAAAGATTTGATGGCTTCTAGATTAGATTTATCATCACCTACTACTACAAATCCAATCATTCCCATACCTTTATGAGGAGTACACCAGTAAGCATAAATTCCCGGAACATCAAATTTGTATTGAGTATCTTTACTCATTTTTGATTTAAATTTTTCTACTCCAGCTGGAAAGCCGTTTTTGATAAATTCTACATTGTGACCTGGATTTGTTGATTTCCAGAAAACTGTCTCTCCAGTTTTAATTTTTACTATTTTTTTTGAATAAACCATATATTCTTTATTAAGTTTATTTAACATTTCTACAGTTTCATCAGCAAAAGAAGAAACAGATGAAGAAAATATTATTGAAGCTATTGTTGTTATTAGAACAGTTTGTTTTTTTATAAAATT